>JAAYLO010000254.1 GCA_012521855.1 Halanaerobiaceae bacterium | reverse complement strand
GAAAATAATAATACAATCAGGCTCTACAACTGTAATCTCTCCCTGGAAATGTTCTTTGGACAGGACAAATACAGTGAAGAACTGAATGAAATGATCTTCAGGACAGACAAAGAACTGCCTCCCTATGTCAGCTTTGACCAGGAAGAAATCCCGAAGATAGAGAATATATTACAGGATATATATAATGAGAGCAGGGAAAAGAATATCCCCTGGAAAGATTTATTATTTAAAAGCAAGATTATAGAGTTATTTGTCCTCTTTGATAGAAAAAGACAAAAACACAGAGATAATGGAAGAACACCCGGTTCTCCGGTACAAATTAAGGGCAAGAAGAGCAGCAGAAAATATCTGTGGGAGGTAATTTACTATATCCACAAACACTATATGGAAGATATCAGTCTTACGAAACTGGCCGGTCTTTTTGGAGTCAGTCCTGCCCATCTCAGCACAAGTTTCAGGGATTACTTTGGAGAAAATATCCATAGTTTTATCAATAGTACCAGGATAAAACATGCCTGTGCCCTGCTGGCCTCTTCTGACAAACAGATTATAGATATTGCCGCTGAAGTAGGTTTCAATTCATATACAAGTTTTTCAAGGGTCTTCCGCCAGAAACAGGGCATCAGTGCCAGTGAATATAAAAAAATGAAAAATTATTATGATCAGTAATCCTGTTCTTTTTTGTACCTGATCCAGAAGAGTTCCATAAAATCAGGATCCAGATCATCATTTCCGGGTTTTGTTAAAAGACTATTCCTGCTATATAAGTCAAGTATCAGATTATCCAGAAGCCCGTCTATCTTTTCATTTATGAGCAGATCCAGTGCCAGCTCCTGTGTTTTCACGGAACCGGCTAAGAGACTGCTTTCATCAGTATTTTGTTCAAAGTTTTCAAACAGGCATACATCAACTATATCCCCGACCTTCAAGACTTTAGAAAAATTCCAGTAAACACAGCTCAAAGGAAACCAGAAAGATCTATACACATCAAAATCATCTTCCAGCTCCAGGAAATAAATCTTGAGTCTTTTATCAGTGCTTATCTGCATTATCTCACCCTTAAAGGTCTTCCCAGCAATACTATGTTTTCTATCTATATCTTCTATGTAGAAATCATCTTCCCTGATAAAGGCTGAATCCGTATAAAGGCTGTTATTATCAAGATAAATCCTGCTCTTTATTAATACAAAATCCAGTCTTTCATCACTTTCATTCCTGTATTTAAATGATACCCTCATCCCCGGAACAAGGATATCATCTTTGTATCTTTCAATCATGTAATAGGAGGCATACCCGGTCCCAGGATTTATCTTCTCGACAAAGGCCCAGTTCAGAAAATCAACTTCCCTGACAGGAGAATCAGACACACCAATCTGTAAATTTATTTTTTTCCCGCCTTCATTCATATCATCAACAATCAATAATACATTAAGATATGAACAGATCCTCCTTAAAAAATGCCAGTCACTCTCCATATATTGAATCCTTACAGGATTCTTTCTGGAAACAAATAATTCCCTGCCGGAAG
>JAAYLO010000253.1 GCA_012521855.1 Halanaerobiaceae bacterium | reverse complement strand
TAAGGGCATCTACACCCAATACCTTCCCTATCCGGGCAGCTGTGACCGGATCAACCCGCCCTGAACTGCCAAAATCCTGTTCTTTCAATATTTCCTCAATCCGGGTTCTTTCAACAACACTGATATCTGACTCCTGGACAAGCCTGTCTGTAATCATCTGGGTGATGCCGTTCAGAATCTCCCTGTCCCTGAACCATTTCCAGCTCAAATCCCCCTCCTCTACAGGCATTACAGCTACCAGCGGCTTCTCATGGGCAAGTAAGGAAAATGAACAGGCAACTACCATCATCAAAAGGCAAATCTCAACTGAAGTTTTTCTCTTCATTATTTATCCCTCCAATTATATAATAATATTTTATTACCGCCTATTAATAATTATATAGTAATATATGCCAGTTCACAACAGGACCTGTAAAATGGCAACAGATAATACCCCTGTTATTATGGTCAGAAAGATATTCTTTTTGTATACTGCCACTAAAAAAGCAGGTATGGCAGCCAGAAGATTTATATTTTTCAAGGACAGTTCCAGCACTCCATTTTTCATGAATAATTCCGGAGCAAGTAAAGCAGCCAGTATGGCAGCAGGGATATACCTTAACCAGCTGACAACTGTATCCGGTATCTCCATCCTGCTGAGTACAATGAGGGGAATAACCCTCGGTAAATATGTAACAAGGACTGCTCCCAGTAGAAATATAATATATTCACTGTGCATTATTATTCCTCCATTCACTGAAGCATTTACCCTTATATTCTATCTGCTTTTTCGAAAAAAACACCTGCTGCCGCAGCCAGGACTGTAGCAATAATTATATTCCAGTTATCCGGTAATAGATATACAAAAAGCAGTGATAAAAATGCTGATAATAATGCTACAAATAATTCCCTCTTCCCTCCAATCTGCATTACCAGTAAAATGATAAACATGGCCGGCAAAACGAAATCCAGACCCGGCAATTCCCCCAGGGGAATCAGGGCACCAATTATACTTCCTGTAAATGAACTCAATACCCAGCCCAGATAAGCTGTCAAACCAAGGCTTAAAAAAAATAGACCCTTATCCCTCTCTCTATACTGATCAAAAAAAGCATTACTGACCGCAAAGGACTCATCCGTTACCAGAAACCCCAGAAAAGGTATCATCTTTCCTGGTGTTTTTCTGAATTGCAGGCTCAAGGAGGAACTCATCAGGATATGACGCAGATTCACCAGAAAAGTCATCATAACTATTGATAAAACACCTGCACCGGCAGCAAACATGTTTACACTGATGAGCTGTGAAGAGCCGGCAAAGACAAAGATAGACATGGAAACTGTTTCCATGATACTCAAACCTGATTTTACTGCCATGAGCCCATAGCTTATTCCGATCGGGAGATATCCCAACAGGAATGGTACTGCCCTCTTTATTCCTGAAATAACTACTTCTTTTCTTTCCATAACTCCACCTCTATTTCTATTATCTATATAATACTATATCTGAAAAAGAAAACCTTCTTCAAACAGGAAAAATCCCTCAATACCTGACAGGTACTGAGGGATTGGTATATATATATATTTATTCTTTAGCAAGTAATACCCGGTCATCAGTCAATTCCTGACCGCTTTTTTCACTGAATTTCTTCACCAGTTCACCTATGGTCATCTTTTCTCTTTCTTCACCCTGGAGTTCCAGTATTATTTTCCCTTTATCCATCATGATAGTCCGGTTACCCATTTCCAGGGCCTGTTTCATATTGTGTGTTACCATTAAAACCGTCAGTTTATTTTTTTCAACAATCCGCCGGGTAATATTTATTATCTGTTCAGCAGTTTTAGGATCCAGAGCAGCAGTATGCTCATCCAGGAGTAATATTATGGGTTCCCCCAGTGTAGCCATGAGAAGTGTCAGGGCCTGGCGCTGACCCCCTGACAAAAGCTTTACCGGATCCTCCAGCCTATCTTCCAGACCCAGCCCAAGCCAGCTAAGCCTCTCCCTGAATTCATCCCTCCGCTTTTTATTCAATCCCAGTTTTAAACCCCTTCTCTTTCCTCTCATATAAGCCAGAGACAGGTTCTCTTCAATGGTCATCTCTGCAGCAGTACCCCTCAGCGGGTCCTGGAACACCCTGCCTACAAAAGAGGCCCGTTTGTGGGTAGGCCATCTGGTCACATCTTTACCATCAACAACAACCCGCCCGATTTCCGGAGTATAGGTACCTGCAACAATATTCAATATTGTTGATTTCCCGGCACCATTACTGCCTATTATGGTAAGGAAATCCCCTTCAGAAAGGGACAAATCAACACCATTAAGGGCATGGTTTACATTTACTTTACCATAATTAAAGACTTTATGAATATTTTCCAGTTTAAGCATCTTCATCTACCTCTTCCAGCAGCTTCTCAGCAAACTCATCCTGGATCAAAAACCTGCGGAGAGATGGTGCTCCTAAAGCAATGATAACCAGAACTGCTGTCACTATTTTCAGATCTGTGGCGTCAAAACCGAGGCGTAATGATACTGCTATTGCAAAACGATACAAAACAGCACCAAGAATTACACCTGATGTAGCAAAAGGAATCTTACTGGTCCTGACAAAAACCTCTCCTATTATAACTGAAGCCAGCCCTACAACAATCATACCCATACCCATCTGTACATCTGCAGAAGAAGAATACTGGGCAAAAAGGGCACCGGAAAGAGCAACCATCCCATTGGCCAGGGCCAGACCAAATATCTTGATAAAATCTGTATTTATTCCCAGTGTTTCTATCATGACAGGATTATCACCAGTAGCCCTGATAGACATTCCAAACTCAGTATGGAGGAAAAAATCCAGCAGTATTTTTACGATAAAAACAATTATAATCAGAGAAATCAGGGTACCATAATCTGAACCGAATATCCTCTCAAATCCATCAAATATCCTGGGCTTTCTAAATAAAGATATCTGTGATTTGCCCATGATCCTTAAATTTATAGAATATAAAGAGGTCATGGTTAAAATACCGGCCAGTAAACCGGCAATCTTTAACCTGGTATTAATAATTCCTGTTATCATACCGGCAATGCAGCCTGCCAGAAAGGCAAAAATAGTTGCCAGAACAGGATTAAGCCCGGAAACAATGGATTTCGCCGCTACTGCAGCCCCCAGGGGGAAACTCCCTTCAACTGTAAGATCTGCAAAATCCAGTATCCGGAAGGTAATATAGACCCCCATGGCCAGTAAAACAAAAGCCATTCCTTCTTCAAGTGTTTTCATATAAAAATTCAGATTAAGGTACCACATCTATTTCCTCACTCCTGTATCTATTCCTCTCCATATATCTCATCTGCATTTTCCAGCAATTCTTCAGGTATCTCAACACCAATTGCCTCAGCAGCATCTACATTCAATACCAGTCTATACTCCTTCTGGCTCTCAACAGGCATATCTTCCGGCCTTGCCTCTCCCTTTAATATCTTTAAGGCCATCTCTCCGGTTTGCCTCCCCAGACGGTAATAATTTATTCCAACAGTGGCTAAAGCCCCTCTTTTTACACTGTTTTCCTCTCCTGCTATAAGCGGTATTTTATTCTTTTCCGCAACCATGACAACTGATTCAATAGATGAAACCACTGTGTTATCTGTTGGAACATAGATAGCATCTACCCTGTCAGCCAGTGAATTGGCAGAAGTCAATACCTCTGTCGAACTGGAAACACTTGCTTCTACAAGTTTCAATCCCAGTTCCTTCGCCACCTCTTTTGCAATATTTACCTGGACAACCGAATTGCTCTCACCCGCATTATAGATAATCCCCACACTCTTTGTTTCCGGAGCAAACTTCAGGATAAGCTCAAACTGTTCCCTGATGGGATTCATATCATTGGTACCGGTTACATTTGTACCGGGTCTCTCATTACTCTCCACTAATCCTGCATCAACAGGGTCAGTAACAGCAGTAATCAGGATTGGTATATCATTGACAGCATTTGCCACTGCAATAGCAGAAGGGGTTGAAATAGCCAGTATCAAATCAGGTCTGTCAAGGGCAAATTTCTGTGCAATTGTATTGGCATTTGCCATTTCTCCCTGTGCATTTTGAATATCATATACTACCTGTTCACCTTCTACATAACCGTTTTCAGCCAGAACATCAATAAAACCCTTCCTCGCCTCATCAAGGGCAGGGTGTTCTACAATTTGTGTAATAGCAATACTTATTTTGTCTTTTGCCAGTATCACTGATGTAACTAAAAATAAGAACACTAAAAGAACAACACCAACAAATCCTCTACTCCTCAACTTCTCCATAAATACATCTCTCCTCTACTAATTTCTAAATTTAAGATATCAAATATTATACCACGGTGTATATCTGCTGTCAATCAAAAGTATTCAGCCATCTGGAAAGAGCTTAAATATTTTCATACTGGTATGAATATCGGATTTCAGCATTCAGTGAATTTGTAGCAGAACAGTATTTTTCCTGGGAAAGTTCTATAGCTCTCCTGACATTTTTCTCAGACAAACCCTTGCCCTTAATAATATACTCTATCTCTATTATTTCAAATCTCCTGGGATGTTTTTCTGCCCTTTGCCCATCTATCAGGATTTCAAACTCCAGTACTTCAGCCTTCATCTTTTCCAGAATCTTCACAATATCAATACCTGTACATCCGGCAGCCCCATATAAAAGTAATTCCATGGGAGTAGGCCCGCTATCTTTGCCGCCGGCATCTTCAGGAAAACCCACAGTAATCTGATGACCGGAATCACCTTTTGCCTGGAATTCAATACCACCATCATTTTTTAGAACAAGATGTGCTCTCATAAATAACCCCTCCTTTTTCAGTTATATTTTTATACTTTGACATTTATGGATTATATCCTTCTTTATATAAAGTTTATACTTGCCATATATGCTTAAGCATTAATCTCTTAATTAACAAAAACAGATGAGGAAGAATAAAATAAGTTTTGAGGTGATGATCAATGCTGGATAAGTCTCCTTTCCGCAAATATGTCCTGGGTACTGAGACCATGATTCCCTTAAATCCCTATAGACTGGCCAGATACATAAACTTTGATAATGCAGCCACAACTCCCCCCCTGAAAGCAGTACTTAAGGCAATTAACGGTTTTTCTCCCTGGTATTCCTCTATCCATCGGGGCAAAGGTTATAAATCATTACTCAGTTCCAGGCTCTACGAGGAATCCCGCTCCATAATTGCAGATTTTCTGAAAATAGACCTTGCTCACTATACCATTATTTTTGTCAAAAACACTACTGAAGCAATTAACAAAATATCCAATCGTTTCTGCCAGTTGGAAGATAAAGGAGAATGCATTATTTTATCTACAGAGATGGAACATCACTCCAATGACCTTCCCTGGCGGAACAAATACAAACTTGATTATATAGAAGTTACAGGGGAGGGATTGCTGTCTCTGGAAGATCTGGAGGCAAAACTGATTGAACACAGGGGAAAGGTCAGATTGGTCACTGTAACAGGGGCTTCCAATGTGACAGGCTATATCAATCCCATCAGGAAGATTGCCGGATTATGCCGCCAATACAATGCAAGAATACTGGTAGATGCTGCCCAGCTCATCCCTCACCGGCCCTTCAACATGAGTGATCATGAGCTGGATTTTCTGGTCTTCTCCGGCCACAAAATTTATGCTCCCTTTGGTACCGGAGTATTGATTGGGCCGACAGATTTTTTTAGACAGGGTGAACCTGAAACAAAAGGGGGAGGCACTGTTCAGCTAGTTACCACTGAAGAAGTCCTCTGGAATGAACCACCCTGGAAAGATGAAGCAGGCACTCCAAATATCATGGGAGTAATAGCACTTGCTGAGTCCCTCAAGAAAATAAAGGAAATCGGTATGGAGAAAATAGCGGAATATGAAGAATCCTTAACTCATTATACCCTGAAAGAGATGGAAAAAATACCGGGTGTAAAACTATACAATAATAAAGACAGTGAAATAATATCCATCATACCTTTCAATATTGAAGGGTTAAGTCATGAAGAGGCAGCAGATATCCTTGCCGGGGAATATGGAATTGGAGTCCGTAATGGCTGCTTCTGTGCCCAGCCCTATATCCGGAAATTGCTCGGGATTTCTGAAAATGAAATAAAAAAACACTTAAACAGGCCGCATTCCCTGCATCCCGGTCTGGTACGCATCAGTTTCGGCATGTATAATGAAAAAGAAGAAGTCGATTACCTGCTCCAGGCAATCCGGGAGATTCTAAAGAAATGACAGTATATTCTTCCCTGTTTCGAACAATACTAATACCGGGAGAAAGGTGGATCTATATGACAGAACAGAATATAAGAGATGATAAAAAGCTCAATATCCTCCTTTTCAGCTGTGATTACGACAAAGCACTGGCAGCCCTGATCCTGGCAAATACCGCCAGAAGTATTGACATGGCAGTCACCGTCTTTTGTGCCTTCTGGGGGCTCTGTCTCATACGTGATCCGGAAACCTTTACCCTGGAGAAAAAAAGCAGTCTTGAAAAAGCCTTCGGCCTGCTGACAGCAAAGGGCCCGGAAGAGCTTCCTCTCTCCAGGATGAATATGAGTGGATTGGGCAGAATGATGCTGGAAAAGATGATGGGGGATGATAAAACACCCCGCTTATTTGATTTCCTGAAAGAATCCCGTGACAGCGGTGTCAGATTTTATGCCTGCAAATTATCTGCCGAGACCATGGGTATCAAAAAAGAAGAACTGCTGCCAGAAGTAGAGATCATGACAGCAGAAGATTATCTTAAAGACGCTTTATCAGCAGATATAAAATTATTCATTTAAAATTCAGCATTAGGAGGTAAAGACACAGCAGCTTATCTTAATTTAACAGCAGTACCATAGGCCAGTATTTCCGCAGCTCCGGCCATCACCTGTGATGTTGAAAAACGGACATTTACCACTGCATCTGCCCCCAGCTTTTCTGCAGCCTCAACCATTCTCTTCAGGGCCTCTTCCCTGGCTTCAGTAATCATCTTTGTATATTCCTTGACTTCACCGCCAACAATATTCCGGAGACCTGCCATAATATCATGGCCGATATGGCGGGCCCTGATACTATTTCCCCTCACCAGGCCGAGCATCTCCGTGATTTCCCTTCCGGTAATCTCACTGGTATTCACCAAAATCATCTTCATCATCCTCCATTCTTTCTTTAATCAAACTGATTAAAAGGATAATCAAACCCAACACAACACCTGCAATCCCGATTCGAATGACTACAGGTACTGACGCATCCCGCAAAATAGAGCTTAAAAGATAATATAGACCTGTGCCCAGTAACAAAAGCAGACTGATTCCCAGAACCAGAAAACCAAGTCTTCTTATCTTAATCCCACCTCCTGTAAACTTATTCCCTCTTTCAATTTCCTGATCATAATGGGAATTATCTCAAACAAATCCCCGACAAGGCCGTAAGTTGCATATTTAAAGATAGGGGCTTCCGGGTCCCTGTTTATTGCAATAATTATATCAGATAATTTCATACCGACAATATGCTGTACTGCCCCGGAAATACCACAGGCAATATATATCCTGGGAGCAACAGTAGTACCGGTCTGCCCTACCTGGTATTCCTGACCTATCCAGCCATTATCTACAGCTGCCCTGGAAGCAGCTACTGTTCCGCCCAGTGTATCAGCCAGTTCTTTTAAAATCTTAAAATTTTCTTTAGAGCCCAGACCCCGTCCGCCTGCAACTATTATCTCTGCTTCTCCTAAATTTATACCTTCCCTTATTTCTTTAACTGTTTCCAGCACCCGGCTTTTAAGCCTGACCTGGCTTAAATCAAGGTCATGTTGGATTATCTCACCCTGATAGCCGGAAACTTTTGCAGCGGCTTTCATCACTCCTGGCCTGACAGTGGCCATTTGCGGTCTATGATTTTTGCAGACAATGGTGGCCATTATATTACCGCCAAAAGCAGGTCTGGTCTGCAGGAGATCTCCTGACCGGGGATCAATATCAAGCCCGGTACAATCAGCAGTTAGTCCGGTCCTGACCCTGGCTGCCACCCTTGGTCCAAGCGAACGGCCTATAGCAGTAGCACCCAGAAGGAGTACAGCCGGTTTATATGTTCTGATCAGTTCTGTCACCAACTGGGTATAATATTCATCATTATAGACTCCCAATTCCTCTTTATCTATCATGTATATTTTGTCAACCCCGTAATCTATCAGTTCTTTACAGAGGCCTGACAGATTTGTCCCGGCTAAAATAAGTCCCAGCTTCTGGTTCAACTTGTCGGCCAGTTTTCTGCCCTCCCCGATCAATTCATAGACCACCGGGACCGGTTCGCCATCGCTCAGCTCTCCGAAAACCCAGATATCCTGATATTCTCCCAGATTGTCACTTTCTTCTTTTCTGCTTATACTTATGGCTTCCACCGGACAAATACTTACACAGGCGCCGCAGAGGGTACAGCTATCCAGTATAAAGGCCTTTTTGTCCCTCAACTCTATTGCAGCAAATGGGCAATGTTTTATACAGAGTCCGCAGCCAGTACATTTATCACTAACAAAGATACTCAACTCTTATCTCTCCTTTATAAAACTTTTTGCTCCATCAGGGCTTTTAACAGACAGTCTACCTGGGTCTGATAATCACCCTCAAAGATCCTGGCTTCTACATCCAGCTGTGGTGTATCGACTGATATTACCTGTGTAGGTGAACCATTCAGACCTATCAGGTTCCTGTCTATATCCAGGTCATCAGCTGTCCAGACCGGAATATCATCCATTTCGCGGGAACGCAAAATCCCCCGGATGGAAGGAAGTCTGGGTTCATTTATCTCCTTCAAAACAGTCAGCAGTACAGGCAGCTCTGCTTTTATTATCTGATAACCATCATCAACAAGCCTTTTTACAGTAATCTCTTTTTCATCAATGTCAATTATCTTTTCAACATAGGTTACATGAGCAATATCCAGGTGTTCTGCTATACCGGGTCCCACCTGGGCAGTATCGCCATCTATAGCCTGTTTTCCGCAGAGAATAAGATCCACATTGCCGATTTTATCTATTGCCCGGGAAAGGGTATAGGAAGTGGCCAGGGTATCAGCTCCGGCAAAAGCCCGGTCACTCAGCAAAATGACTTCATCAACTCCCATGGATACTGCCTCTTTCAAGGATTCTATCACCTGAAGAGGCCCCATGCTGATAACAGTAACCTTGCCCCCCATTTTTTCCCGCAGTCTCAGGGCTTCTTCAATGGCATGCAGGTCATAAGGATTAATAATGGACCTGACACCCTGTCTCATCAGGGTATTTGTCTTTTTATCTATTTTAACTTCATTTGTATCCGGTACCTGTTTCATACAGACAATTATATTCATACTCAATCCTCCAATCCTTTATCTTACTTCTTCCAGAGAGTTGAAGCAATTACATTACGCTGAATTTGATTTGTACCTTCGTATATCTGGGTGATTTTGGCATCCCTCATCATCTTCTCAACCGGGTAATCCCTCATATAGCCATAACCGCCAAATATCTGTACGGCATCAGTAGTGACTTCCATGGCCATATCTGAAGCAAAGCATTTACACATGGCTGACTCCCTGCTTATATCATCAGCACCGCTGTCAATCATTCTGGCTGTACAATATACCAGGGAACGGGCTGCCTCTATCTTCATGGCCATATCTGCCAGCATATGCTGGATGACCTGAAAACTGGCTATGCTCTTCCCAAACTGTTCCCTTTCTTTTGTATATTTAAGACAGGCATTCAGGGCACCCTGGGCAATTCCGACTGCCTGGGCTGCAACACCAGGGCGGGTCCTATCCAGGGTTTTCAAGGCTACAATATAACCAAAACCGGGCCGGGCCAGGATCTGGTTTTTGTGCACCCGGCAGTTTTCAAAAATCAATTCCCTGGTGGTAGAGCCGCGAATCCCCATTTTGTCCTCTTTTACACCAAAAGAAAAACCTGGTGTGCCCTTTTCTACGATAAAGGCAGTAGCACCCCGGGACCCCTTACTTTTATCGGTCATGGCAATAACAGTATAAATATCTGCCTCTCCTCCATTGGTTATCCACTGTTTAGTACCGTTAAGGACATAATAACCTCCATCTTTCTCCGCAGTAGTCTTCATATTACTGGCATCACTGCCGGCCTCTGACTCTGTCAGTGCAAAAGCACAGATAGTGCCCTCTGCCACCCTGCTTAAATACTCCTTTTTCTGTTCCTCATTTCCGAATAAAATAATGGGCATTGCACCAAGGCCTGTTGCTGCATACCCTAAAGCAATCCCTCCACAAACCTTGCTTAATTCTTCTGTCACAAGGGCCATTTCAAAAACCCCGCCGCCCAGTCCTCCATATTCTTCCGGGATAAAAACACGAAACATATCGGTCTGTGCACATATCTTCATTATCTCCCAGGGGAATTCCCCGCTGATATCATATTTGCTTACAACCGGCGCAATCTTCTCTTCAGCTATCCTTCTTGCCAGTTCTACTATTACTTTCTGTTTTTCAGTTAAAAAATAGTCCATCCCTTTTCACTTCCTCTCCCACAATACTGGAAATTTTAAATCATTAATATATATTATACCTTAAAAATAAAATATAGTAAATTGCAATCTCTCAATTTTCATGAAAAAAAATTGTTTTTTCCACAAATTAACCCTTTACAAATTAAAAAAACCGTGCTAAAATATATCTGACCCCTTATAAGAACATAAAGCTATAAGAAAAGGTGCATATTTTAAACCAGTAAAGCTCTAAAAATTATAAGGGGATAATATATACTTTTTCATTTTTTATCCTCCTTTTGATGAAGGGCCAACATAGTTGGCCCTTTTCGGGTTTTATGGGGAATCAGAAAAGGGGTAATAAAACACAAACCTTTGTTCCTTCTCCTGGACCGCTTTCAACCTTTACCTCTCCGCCGTGCTGGTCAATAATCCATTTAGCTATGGACAGCCCCAGTCCTGCCCCTTTTTTAACACTCCGGGACTTATCTACCCGGTAGAACCGTTCAAAAATATGAGGCAGTTCTTCTCTGGGAATACCTATGCCGGTATCCTCAATAATAATCTCTATATATCTCTCTCCCCTGATAAGCTCCAGTCTTAGTTCCCCTCCAGGGGGAGTATATTTGATACTATTATCAATAAAACTTCTCAACATTTGTTTTATCAATTCCCTGTCTGCTTTGATAACGACCTGGTCCAGTCTTTGACAGGAAACTTTCAGTTTATCTGTAATCAGCCTGGTCTCCTGCAGGACCTCTTCTACCAGTTCATTAAGAGAAAACTCACTTTTTCTCATATTTATCTTGTTATTATCTCCCCTTGCCAGGAAGAGAAGGTTTTCTATAAGTGATTTCATGGTCTTTGCTTCTTTTCTGATGGCTTCAATGGCTTCATCTCTCACGGCAATCTCTTCCTTACCCCAACGGTCAAGCAGATTAGCATAGCCCTGAATAACTGCGATGGGGGTCCTCAATTCGTGAGAGGCATCTGATACGAACTGCCGCTGTCTTTGAAAAGCCTCATCAAGCCTGTCCAGCATGGAATTAAAGGTTCTGGCCAGGTCAGTTAACTCATCTTCCGGGCCGCTGACATCCAGTCTCTTACTGATATCTGAACCACTGATCTCTTTTGCTGTTTCTGTAATGGAAATAATAGGTTTCAGGGTTCTCCTGGTAATCGTATAACCGGTCATAAATGCAGCAGCGAGCCCCACTAAACTGGTAAATGACATAATGATTAATAATGACTGTAAAAATTTATATTCTGTTGTCGTTTCCCTGACTACCTGTATAAAACCAATAAAAATACCCCTGTCTACCAGGAATTTTGTAGTATATACAAATGACCTTTCTCCTATTTCAAAATTCCTATATCCCTGTACTACCGGCATTTCAACACCTTCCAGAAATCTGGACTGGAAACGTATACTTCTATTTGTTGAAAGAATCCGGAAATATATATTCTGCTCACTGCGGCTGAGCTCTTCCATCAGGTCAGTATCATAAAAATAATATTGTATGAGCCTGTTTGATATAAATTCCGTAGTGCTCTCCAGGTTTTTCTGGATATTATTATGTAAAAAATAACTTAAGCCCAGGTAAACGGATATATTTAAAATAACAAGAACCAGGATAAACATAAAGACATATATTATTGTCAGACGTCCTGAAATTGTCTTCCGCCATGCTGAAAAAGGGGTCATTTCAAATCATTCCTCAATACATATCCCACTCCCCGAACAGTTTTTATCAGCTTATTTTCATAGGGATCATCTACTTTGCTCCTTAGGTAACGGATATATACATCAACAATATTGGTTTCTCCAAGATAATCATATCCCCAGATATTACTCAATATATCTTCACGGGAAAGGACTATCCCTTCATTTTCCACCAGATAAACCAATAGATCATATTCTTTTTTGGTAAGCTCCAGTTCCCTATCACCCCTCTTTACAAGGTATTTGCTTTTATCTATGACAAGATCTGCAATCTCCAGAATATCATTTTTATCCCTGTTTCCATTATATTTTCTCCTCAGTAAAGCCCTGATGCGGGCCAGCAGCTCTTCAATAGCAAAGGGTTTAGTAATATAATCATCAGCCCCCATGTCAAGAGCCTCTACTTTATCAGGCACCGCATCTTTTGCTGTCACCATAATAACCGGTACATCTGAAAAATCCCTTAAGCGGCGGCAGACCTCCATACCGTCAATTTCCGGAAGCATTATATCAAGTAAAACAAGATCAAATTCCTCTTTTTTCAAAGCTTCCAGTCCATCTCTGCCATTATATTTGACTACAACCTGATATCCTTCATGATCAAGCTCCAATTCAATTAACCTGGCTAACTGGGCTTCATCCTCCACCACCAGGATCTTTGCAGCCATTACCATATTCCCCCCTTGCTATTCCTTTATAGTTTCATCAATGATACCACCGCCAAGACATTCCTCCTGATGGTAAAAAACAACAAATTGTCCTGGAGTAATTGATGCCTGCGGTTTTTTAAAAATAACTTCACAGCCCGTATCTCCGAGCTTTACCTCAACATCCTGATCTTCCTGCCGGTACCTTAACTTTGCCTTACAGAAAAATTCCTTTCCAGGTGCTTCTCCCTTTACCCAGTATAACTCAGAAGCACGTAATCCGATGGAAAATAGTGCAGGATGATCATCTCCCTGTACTACATACAATATATTGCTCTTCAAATCCTTATCAGCAACATACCAGGGTTTCCCTGAACCATCACCGGCTCCGCCGCCAATTCCAAGTCCTCTTCTCTGTCCAAGTGTATAATACATTAAACCATCATGTTTCCCGACAATCTTACCATCCAGTGTCCTGATTTCGCCGGGCCGGGCAGGCAGATAATTACTCAGGAATTCCTTGAAATTCCTTTCACCGATAAAACAAATCCCTGTACTATCTTTCTTTTCCGCAGTCTTTAAACCATACTCCCTGGCAATCTCCCTGACCTTGCCTTTCTCCAGATTACCGATAGGAAACATGATCCTTTCCAGCTGCTTCTGCCCTAATGTACACAGGAAATAACTCTGATCCTTATTTTCATCCTTTCCTTTCAGTAAATGATAATAACCATCCCGGTAAACAACCCGGGCATAATGTCCTGTAGCCAGATAATCTGCATCTATTTTCAGGGCATAATCCAGAAAGGACTTAAATTTTATTTCCTTATTACAGATAACATCAGGGTTTGGAGTCCTGCCCTTTTTGTATTCAGATAAAAAATATTCAAAAACCCTGTCCCAGTACTCCTTCTCAAAATTGACAGTATAATATGGAATCCCGATTTGATGGGCTACCTTTTTCACATCTTCATAATCTTCCGTGGCAGTACAGACCCCGTTTTCATCTTTTTCATCCCAGTTTTTCATAAAAACCCCTATGACATTATATCCCTCTTCCTTCAGTAGAAGGGCAGCCACAGAAGAGTCAACACCGCCTGACATACCAACAACAACTTTTGTCTCTTCAGGCCTTTTTGCTAGCTTTTTTTCTAACATTAAAATACCACCTTATAATTCATATTTAATCCTTAATAATAAAACATTTTACAAAACTTCTTTTTTTATTCTAACATAAAGTATCATTAAATTCCATTCTAATTAAATTCCGATAGTGTCAAGCTTTCTTTGGATTTTAAAAAAAGACTCCTTCTGTTATT
>JAAYLO010000252.1 GCA_012521855.1 Halanaerobiaceae bacterium | reverse complement strand
GTTCAGGGCGGGTTGATCCGGTCACAGCTGCCCGGATAGGGAAGGTATTGGGTGTAGATGCCCTTATTTTAAGTACATTAACTACCCTGAATGTAGCTGAGGTAGGCGGTATTTCCGTTGGACCGTTAACAGTAAAGGGAGTCAAGGCTGAGGTTATAATTACCGGGCGGGTTGTGGATGCCACTACAGCAGAAATAAAAGACTCCTTTGAAGCCCGTGGAGAGGAAATAGAGGCTTCCATAAAAGTTTCTGACTTGCAGGGGCTGTCTTTTGGTACTACTGCCTTTAATAAATCTGTCGTTGGTAAATGTATCAGGGAAGCAGTAGAAAATTTTGCCCGGAATATAATCTCAAATCCAGATAGATTGATGACACACCAGATTGAACTGAGGGGTAAAGTAGTCAAGATTGTAGGCAGTAAACTGATAGTGGACATTGGAAGCAGAAGTGGTGTAAGAGAAAGGATGACAGGGAAACTGATCAGAATGGTTGAGGTAGAAGAACTGCAGCAGTATGTATCTGTACCCATTGGAGAGGTTCAGGTATATAGCGTAAATCCCGACACCTGTATTTTAGAAGTGCTCTGGGCTGAAGAAGCTCCCATGGAGGGTGATTATGTGGATTTGATCAGCCTTAAATAAGGGGAATGTTAAAATTTAATGAAGAGGTGAAAATATTTGAGCCAGAGCGGGATTGTAGTAAAGGAGCTCAGAACCTATTATGGTGAGATTAAAGCTGTAGATGGAATCAGTTTTGAGGTTCAGGAAGGAAGTATTTTCGGAATGCTGGGACCTAATGGGGCTGGAAAGACTACAACAATTGAGACTATTGTGGGTTTAACAGAGAGGAAAAGCGGGCAAATCAGTGTCTTTGGTTATGACCCTGTAGATGAAATAGATGAGATAAAAAAGATTGTCGGTGTTCAATTACAATCTCCTTCCTTATTTCCCCGTCTTACAGTCAAAGAAACCATTGAACTTTTTGCCAGTTTTTATCCAGAACCAAAAGAGGTCAGTGAGGTCATTGAAAAACTCGGACTGGAAAAAAAAGCAAATACCAGGGTTTCTGATCTTTCTGGAGGACAGAGGCATAGACTGGCTGTCGGCCTGGCAATGGTCAGTAATGGAAAGGCCTTATTTTTTGATGAACCCACCACAGGTCTGGATCCCCAGGCCAGGAGGCAACTGTGGGATGTAATATTATCACTGAAAAAAGAGGGTAAGACTATATTTCTAACTACTCATTATATGGATGAGGCTGAAAAGCTCTGTGATGAGTTGTTAATTATCGATCATGGAAAGATAATTGCCAGTGGTTCACCTGCTTCCCTGATAAAGGAAAGTTTCCAGAAAACTGCGGTAGAGTTTCTGGATCCGGATTTTTCGGAAGAAGAGAAAAGGGAATTACTGGAACTGAATCTGGCAGAAAGGGTAAATTATGAGACAGGAAAAAATAGAATCATCCTGTATACAAATGAAGTATCTGATACCATTAAAGGACTGATTGATTTTGCCAGTAGTAAGGGTAAAAAACTCAAGGATGTAATGGTTAGAAATCCTACTCTTGAGGATGTCTTTATAAAATTGACTGGAAGGGGAATCAGGGAATGAGAATATTTAAAGCAGTTTTTATAGCAAATGCCAGAGAATATATCAGGGATAAAACGGCAATGTTCTGGTTTTTGTTGTTCCCCTTAATCTTTGTTTTCCTTTTTGGCTGGATTTTTACAGGAATATCTGAATCATCCTATAATATCGGAATAATTCTTCACTCTGATGATCAATTTAGTACCAGTCTGCTTGAAGAACTCCGCTCAATCAGCAGTTTTAATATTACTGTTGAGAGGGGCAGTGGAACAGAGGAGTTGGAAGCCTTAAGGAAAGGAAAGAGAGCACTGGTCCTGGAGCTCCCTGATTTCAGTTCAGTAAGTACGGCGGCAGGTGCAATAGAGATACCTGTCTATTATGATTCAAGTAAACAGCAGAGCAGCAGGGTCTTATTATCAGTTTTCAGTGAAATGTTTAATGAAATTGAAAGAGAGATAATTGGTATACCAAAGATTTTTCTGCTGAAGGCTGAGACAATTCATACCGAAGAACTTACAGATTTTGATTATATCTTACCGGGGATTCTGGCAATGGCCTTGATGCAGCTGGGATTATTCGGCTCACTGTCCTTTCTCAGTATGAGAGAAAGGAAAATAATCCGTGGATTGGGAGTAACCCCTGTTTCCAGGACTTCAATTCTCCTGAGTGAGATACTATTAAGGCTGATTCTGGCTCTGGTTCAGACTACAATTATCC
>JAAYLO010000251.1 GCA_012521855.1 Halanaerobiaceae bacterium | reverse complement strand
CAACTGGAGAACGGAAAACACTCATGGCCAGATTCATGATGATTAAAAAGAACAGGAGCAGATAAAAACTATTTGCAAGAGGAATGAGTGCAAAAAAGATAGCTGCCACCGGTGCTCCGATCAAAATATAGGGAAGCCTCCGGCCGTACCGGGTATTGACATTATCACTGAGTGCCCCGAACACAGGCTGTAATGTAATTGCTGCAATATTATCATAGGTCATGATGACACCGATAATAAATTCTGATTTACCGAATCTCTCCAGGAAAATAGGGACATAAGAATTATATATTGTCCACATCGCCGTAATGATAAAAAAACCCAATCCTACAAAAATTGATTTTTTATAGGACAATTTACTGCCATCATCTTTTACCATTGTAGTAATGCCTGCCATAATCAATTTCCCCCATCCCTGATCTTAACAGCCAGGCCGGGAAAATCCGTTATAATCCCGTCAACACCTGCTGCCAGCATCAATTTAATAGTTTTTTCTGTATTAACCTCAAAGACATTGACTGAAATATTATTCATATGACACTCTCCTATAATTTCCTGATTTATACTGGCTACAAAAGGATGGATTGCTTCCACACCCATATTATTGGCATAAATCCAGGGCCTGTATAAACCAGCCATGTATAATAATCCGCATTTTACTTCAGGACATTTCCTTTTAATTTCATTAATTGCATAATGATTAAAGGAAGAGATAATAATCTTTTCCATTATCCCGTAATTCCTTATTATATCTAAAACTCTTTCTTCCATTCCCTGATAAAATACCGGACCCTGTTTCAATTCAATATTGATAAGCTTACATTTATCAGCAATAAGATCCAGTGTTTCCTCCAGAGTAAGGATCCTCTCATCCGGATATTCTTCATTTCCAGCATTTAATTTCTTTAACTCCGCCAGAGACATCCCGCTGACAAAGCCCATGCCGTCAGTAGTCCGGTCTACCTTTTCATCGTGAATAACGACAGGTATCCCGTCTGCACTGAGATGAACATCAAATTCTATTCCGTCTGCACCATCGGAGATTGCTTTAAGGAATGATGATGCGGTATTTTCCGGTCTTTCTCCCATGGCTCCCCGGTGCCCAATAATTAGTGTTTTCATTTTTCACCTCATTCTAAAATATTTATACATACTCCAGTGCCTGTTCAAGGTCTTCTATAATATCACAAACATCTTCCAGTCCCACTGACAGGCGGAGTAATTTTTTACTCAATCCCAGTTTGTACAACAGATCCTCAGGATAATTCCTATGGGTCATGTAAAATGGGTATTCAATAAGTGTCTCAACATCACCAAGGCTTACAGCCAGTTTTATCAGTTTCAATTTATCAACAAAGATCCTGCTCTTTATAAGATCAGCTTTTAGCTCAAAGCTGATTATAGCTCCATATCCTGTCATCTGCTCCCTAAAGCCGGATATGTCATTCAACTCAGGGTAATATACCTTTTCTACTTTATCATGTTGAAGCAGAAATTCTACTATCCTTCTGGCATTTTCCTGATGTTTTTCCATCCTGAGTCCCAGTGTTTTTAGTCCCCTCAGAATTAACCAGGCATTAAAAGGGCTTAAAACACCACCGAATTCCGTCATATACCCGAATTTCAGATTATGAATATACTCTTCATCCTTTGATACTGCAACTCCCCCCAGTACATCTCCATGGCCACTCAGGTATTTTGTCGCACTGTGGACAACTATATCAGCACCAAGTGACAGGGGTTTTTGAAAAAATGGAGTAGCAAAGGTGTTATCAACAACCACCTTTACACCTTTTTCTCTGGCAATTTCTGCAACAGCTGCAATATCGATAAGCTCAAGAGTCGGATTAGCAGGTGTTTCCAGATAAATAACCTTTGTATTATCACATAAGGCCTTTTTTAAATTATCCGTGTCCTTCAAATCCACAAACTCAGTCTCTATACCATATCCTTTCAGGATACTGGCTATCAGTTTATAGGTGGAACCGTAAAGCACCTGATGTGCAATAAGTTTATCACCAGCATTTAGAAGAGAAAACAACACTGTGCTGATTGCTGCCATACCAGTTGAAAATGCCACACTGTCTTTTCCTTCCTCAAGGATGGACATTTTTCTTTCAAATTCCCGCAAATTCGGGTTGTTTCCCCTTGTATAAACATAATCATCTGATGCAAAGGAAAAGGCATCTTCTGCCTTTATGAGATTGTCAAATGTAAAGGTAGAGGTCATAAAAATAGGAGAGTTCAGGGAATTGGCTGGCTTTTTATCTTCATTGCCATGTATTGCTGAAGTATTAAAACCAGGCTTTTTAAAACCATCTTTTTTATGGTTGAAAGTCATAATTTTACCCTTCTTTCTTTACCAGGATAATCTTATATTCTAAACTCTAAAATTAACAGCATTATCAATTAATACAACTATACTGCCAATATGCCTGATACCATTACAGGGGATAATATATTTATTGTTATCATTATTAATAATAATGGATTCAACTCTCCCGCTGCCTGCTTCTATAATAATATTTTCTTTTTTAACCAGACCTAATTTTTTACCCAGTAAATCTACTACTTCTTTACCAATCAAATCATCGGGCAGCATTTGATCACCTCGTTCTATACACCGGTAT
>JAAYLO010000250.1 GCA_012521855.1 Halanaerobiaceae bacterium | reverse complement strand
TGACGGCACAATGCTGATCCGTAAAGGAAAGAAGATATATCACCAGATTATTTTAAAATAACAGAAAACGGTTCTTCTTAAAGAAGAACCGTTTTTTTATCATAATTTTTTATAATAAAAATATATTTGCCTCTTTACATTTTTCGTACATGGATTCAGGCCAGATACCAACCTGTACCTCCCCAATATGTGCCTTTTGCAATAACAGCATACATATTCTGGACTGGCCGATACCGCCGCCAATAGTATAGGGAAGCTCTTTTCTCAATATTTTTTGATGGAAGGGGAGTTCCAGCCTCTCTTCATGATTGGATTCTTTCAGCTGTTTTACAAGGCTATCCTCATCCACCCTGATACCCATTGACGAGACCTCTACTGCCTTATTCAGGAGAGGATACCAGAACAGCAAATCCCCATTCAGTTCCCAATCATCATAATCAGGTGCCCGTCCATTATGTCTATTGCCTGACCGTAATTTACCGCCGATCTGTGTAATAAACACTGCTTTCTTTTCTTTGCAAATGGCCTGTTCCCGTTCTTCCGGGTTCAAGTCAGGGTATCTGTCCTCCAGTTCCTGAGAGCTGATGAAGTAAACATTATCCGGCAGAAATGGTCTTATCTCCGAATACAGCTTATTTACATATTCTTCAGTTTCTTTAAATACACAAAATATACTTTCCACTATTTCCTTCATTTTTTTAAGATTACGCTGTTTCTTATTAATTATAATTTCCCAGTCCCACTGGTCAACATATAAAGAATGCAGGTTATCCAGTTCATCATCTCTTCTTATAGCATTCATATCTGTATATAGCCCTTCACCTTCATAAAAATTGTATTTATGTAAAGCCAGTCTTTTCCATTTAGCCAGAGACTGGACAATTTCCAGTGTAATTCCCTCTATAGCCTTAATATCAAATGAAACAGGTCTTTCTACACCGCTGAGATTATCATTAAGACCTGAATCCTTATCTACAAACAATGGGGCCGAAACCCTTGTCAGATTCAAATATTCAGCAAGTTTATTTTCAAAATAATCTTTTAATTTCTTTATCGCTATCTCTGTTTCCTTTACTGACAAAATCGGTTGATAGTTCTCTGGAATAATCAGAGGCATTTATTTTCATCTCCTTATAATCTAGTATTCTCGAGATACTCTATTTCTTAATAGGCCAATTCCTTCTATCTCAATCTCTATGGTATCACCTTCTTTCAGAAAAACCGGGGGTTTTCTGGCAAAACCCACACCTTCAGGTGTACCAGTCAAGATCACAGTTCCAGGCAAAAGGGTCATACTTTTTGAGATATAAGAAACTAATTCTTTTGTTTTAAATATCATGTCTCCTGTATTGGAATCCTGCATTACTTTATTATTTAATACAGATTTTATATTACAGTCATCTGGATTAAGTTCTGTCTCTATACAGGGACCAAGGGGACAGAATGTATCAAAGGATTTGGCTCTTGCCCATTGTTTATCAATTTTCCTCTGGCAATCACGTGCACTGACATCATTAGCACAGGTATATCCCAGAATATAATCACTTACTTCATTTTCGGGAATATTCTTCGCAGTCCTTTTGATAACAATAACCAGTTCTGCCTCAAAATCCACTTCATCCGGCGCCATATCCGGAAGTATAATTGTATCCTCCGG
>JAAYLO010000249.1 GCA_012521855.1 Halanaerobiaceae bacterium | reverse complement strand
TCTTTACAGTGGTTGTCCAGTGCCAGGAGATAATAATTGATGGTAAAACAGCAACAAATATTAATGTTAATGGGAATATTACTGATATAACTACCGATACCATCAGACAGAATACTGCTTTCAACTCTTTTTATAAATTTAATATTGATGCAGGTAATATTGTTAATCTTTATCTGCCGGATGGCACGGAAAATTTAATAAATACTATTAGCGGAAGTGCTTCCCAGATAAATGGTATTTTAAATTCCATTAAGAACGGCGATATCGGCGGTAATGTTTTCTTCCTGAATCCGCATGATATTATGGTCGGTAAAGAGGGCTCTATTAATGTGGGCTCACTTACAGCTGTTACTCCGACAATGGAGTTTATGGATAAAATTTTTACATCTCCTTATAATCCCTCCGATTCAGCTATAAACAGCATTTTAAACGGCAGTATACCTATCAGCAGGACAGGTTTGATTACGGTTGCCGGTAAGATTAATGCTGTGAATGATATCAATATCAAGGCAAGTGACATTGATATAGAAAGTCCTGCTGTTATTACGACAGCTGTTGTTTTTTCAGAAGAGAGCGGGGTCAATACAGATAAAATCAGTTTCAGTGATGTTGTAAATATTAATGGAATAGAAAGAGGAACAAGAATTGCCCATGAAAATGGTAATATTATTATAGAGGCCGTTAATGATATAAATAGCAGCGGTATTATTGCCGCTGATGGGGCTGACAATCTGGATGCCGGTTCAGTTACCCTCATAGCAGGGAATAGTGTTAATCTGAATTCAGGTTCTGAAATTCTGGCAAGAGGTACTGGTAATAATCCTGTAAGCGGTGATATAAACATAAAGGCAGTTCAGGAAAATGACGTATTCTCAGAAAGCGGAGTAGTTGAGGCTGGTGCGGAAATAAATATAGAAGGAGCTGTTCTTAAAGGGAAAAATATCTCCCTGCTTACAAGCTCTTCAGCTATTTTTAACTGGGATCCATCAAATAGTGACAAATTACCGGTTGGGGCAGCTGCCAATATTGATAGCATTCTGACTGATGTTGATGCTGCCCAGGCTATAGTAAGTGTTGACAGTGGTATTAATATAAAATCCGGCTCAATACTGGAAGCCAGTGATAAGGTAGAGCTGAAAGCTGTTTCCGGTAGTGAGCTTATATGGGAATCAAATGCCGGTGACCAACTGGCCAGTATAGGATTGATATATAGCAATATTGAATCTAACGCAGTGGTCAATGTCCATGATGGTGCCGCAATAAGGGCTGAAAACCTGGAGCTATCTGCCATCAATGATACACTCCTGAATGTTGAAACTCTGGCACAGACTACCAGTCAGGATTCAACAGGACAAATAGCTCTGGCATTAAGTTTTGCTGATATCAATTCTCTGGCGAAGATAAATTCCGGGGCTGATATTAATGTCCGCGGTGATATTAATATAAGTGCTGTCAATCAGAATAGCTTTAAATCAAAAGCCAGTGCTCTTACCAGTGCCGGTTATGCCGGTATAGCAGCTAATTTTCTTACAGTTAATAGCAGGGCTGAAGCAGTTAATGCTGCTGATATAAATAATATAAATAATCTTGTCATTGAAGCACTTGATTTAACTACGGAAAATCATACTGAGGCAGAGGCAAAAGCAGCTTCTCCTTCTCTTACACAGAAATATAAGCTTGAAGGAAGTAATGCCATCCTGGATTTTATCGAGAAAAAAATCGGTGAACAACAGGAAGAGGATGAAGATAACGGTGCTGCTGTAAAACCCAGATTAGCGGGCGCAATTAATATCGTGAATACTGACTATCAGGCTATTGCCAGAATAGCTGATGATACAGAGATAAAAGCTTCAGGGGATGTTGTTTTATCATCCCGGGTCATTGATAATGGAGTTATTAACAGGGCATTGAGTGAAGTAGCCTCTAAAGCAAGGGATTCTGCAAGCCCTCAGGATCCCAATGCTTCAATTTCTTTAAGTGCTGCAGTAATCTATGGAAACTATAATCATTCTGCTGATGCCTATACAGGTAATAATTCGCTGCTGGAAGCCGGGAGAGTGGGTATCAGTGCACAGACCATCCAGCCTTACGAATTTACCTGGCATAAGTATGAAGGAATCGATAGTATTATTGAGAAACTGAAAAATATTAAGGGTGATCTCGGACTTTCTGATTATCTGACTGGTTATGCCAATAGTGAGGGAAAGGCTGAAAATCTGGCTCTCGCCGGTTCTGTCAGTCTGCTGAAATTTACCAATAATACAAATGCTTATACAGGTACTAATTCAATTATTAATATCCTGGGTTCTGATAATAATCAGGAATGGACTCCTGTTTTAGCAGGACAGAGAATAATTGATGAAAAATTTGATTCCGGTAGTTTTCTGCTGACAATGGAGGCACCAGTAACCATAAAGGCTGTTAACGATATTGGCGGGGTTTTTGCTGCCGGTAATATCAATTCACTTTTGAATCCAGCCGGTGTCGGCTCAGAATCAGGTGCTTCAGCAGGCGGTGCATACAATCACCCTGTTTATTATAATAACACCAGGGCTTATGTATCAAAGGGCACCCAAATTCAAGCAATTTCCGGTGAAGCAGGCTTTGATCTGGTTGTAATAGCTAAGTCCAGGGAAAAGATGATTTCTATTGCCCCTTCAGCTGGCAGTGGCAGCGGATATGGGCTTAACGGAATGATAGCCCTCACTGGAATAAATAGCCTGACTACTGCTTCAATTGATGATGAAGCCAGGATTAATGTGCGTAATCTTAAGATAAATGCTGAAGATGAAGTACTGGCCTGGTCTCTGGCAGGTGCTGTTAATAGCAGTAAAGCACTGGGTGCCGGTATTGGAGTGGCAATTAATGATATTAAAACTGATACCAGAGCATTTATTGGGGATAATGATGGTGAGTCTGCAGGAACAGGATTAATCAGTGCTGCTAATATTGAAGGAGATAATTTTTATAGAAGGAAAAGGAGAGACAAAAACAGTGGAGATAGTATTATCACTTAATGAAAAAAAACGATATTATGAGATTTATATTTCACCAATTAAGGAACATCGGAGGAAGCAGATTGCCCAGGTGTTGATTATTAATGATATAACTGATTTAAAATTGGCCAGAGAAAAGATAGATAAGCAGAAACATGAATTGGTAATTATGAATGAAAGAGAAAAACTGGTTCGAGATTTGCATGATAATCTGGGGCAGATGCTTTGTTTTTCCAGTATCCAGATCCAGGCTATATGCCAGGAAATGAAAAAAGAGAACTATGAGCTTGCCCGTAAATATTTAAAAAGATTAGTTGATATTATTAATAAAGCCCATAAAGATATGAGGGAATACATTTATAATATCAGGAATGACTGCTATTATAAAAAGGATTTTGTATTTTTGCTTGAGAATGAGATAAATATTTTTGAAGAAAACTATAAATTTGATGTAGAACTGATAATAGGAGAAGAGACTCTTATCCACAATCTGGATGTTGAAGAAAAATTCCAGTTAATCCACATCATAAAAGAAGCCCTGACAAATATCTTAAAATATGCAGAAGCAGATCATGTCAGGATATTTTTTAATAAAAAGGGGAATATGTGAGAGCTTATCATTGATGATAATGGTAAAGGAATTACAACACCGGGTAAAAGTGGTTTTGGACTGAATATTATGAATGAAAGGGCTAAATTAATAGGAGGAGTTTTTAAAATAGAATCATATCCAGGGAGAGGGACAAAGATTATAGTTGGTTTTCCAATAAACGATAGGGGGGAAAATAGTGCGGATTTTGATTGCTGATGATCATCCTCTATATGCAGAAGGATTAAGGAATTTTATGAATTCAAAGGATTTTGAGATAGTAGGAACAGCTACGGATGGAAAGACCGCTGTAGAACTTGCCCTCAAAGAAAAACCTGATATAATCCTGATGGATATTGCCATGCCTGTTATAAACGGAATAGAGGCAATCAGAATCATCAAGGAAAAACTAAATGATGTGAAGATAATTGTACTGACCAGTTTTGAAGAAAGAGACAGTCTCATAAATGCCATACGGGCAGGGGCTTTAGGGTATCTATTAAAGACAATAAATGGTGAGGAATTGGTTAGAAACTTAAAGGAAGTGAAGCGGGGGAATAAGCCCTATTCTCCTGAAATAAAAAAATAACTTTCAAGTGCAATAGAAGAGAAGGAAAAAAAGCTGTCAAAACGACAGCTGGATGTAATCAGGCTTTTAGTCAAAGGATATACTTATCAGGAAATCGGCAGAAATCTTTATTTAAGTGAACGTACTATTAAATATCATATGGAGAAAATAAAAGAGGAACTGGGCTTAAAAAATCAGGCACAGGTCATTGCCTATGCCAAAGAGAAGCTCAGTATGTAAAAATAAAAATGGCTGCCGGACCAGGGTTCGAACCTGGACTACATGATCCAGAGTCATGTGTGCTACCATTACACAATCCGGCAGTGCTTGCTGCATAAATTATAATAACATAGATGTAATCATTCGTCAAGAATTTTTTTTATCTCCCGGTAATTAAAAAAAGTTATTGACATATGCCCGTAATGCTGTTATTCTATGAATGTAAAATGAAGGGAGATAGATTTCAATGTATGAAGTAAAAGAAGAGAAATTAGTATTGAAACAGGGGAGTATAAGTGAAGGTTTAATAGCAGTAGCCAGTGGAAAAGGCGGAGTAGGAAAATCTACTGTTACGGTAAATCTGGCTGTCGCACTGGCCAGAATGGGGAAAAAGGTCGGTATAATAGATGCTGATATTCATGGGTTCAGTGTCCCGCGGATATTGGGATTAACTGAAGAGCCTGCTGCCAGGAGCGAAAAGGAGATAATACCACCTGCCAGAGAGGGAATCAAGGTTATATAAATGGGTTCTTTTGTGGAAGAGGATAACCCTGTAATCTGGCGGGCACCATTACTCCTTGGTGCATTACAACAGTTTATGGAAGACGTGTTATGGGGTGATCTGGATTATTTATTACTGGATCTTCCTCCTGGAACTGGAGATATGCCTCTGAACATTATGCAGAAACTGCCTCATGCGTCACTACTGATAGTAACAACACCCCAGATTACTGCAACAAGTGTTGCTGGACGGGTAGGCAAACTGGCAGAAAAACTGAATATAGATCTTCTGGGTATTGTTGAAAACATGTCCTATTACCAGTGTTCAAATTGTAGAAATAGAGAATACATATTTGGTCAGGGTGGAGGAAAAGAATTGGCAGAAAAACTGGGCACAGAACTTCTGGCTGAACTGCCTCTTTTATCAAAACTACGTGCATCCAGTGATCAGGGCCAGTCTCTGTTATTCACAGAGCCTGAAAGTGATATTGCAAAAATCTATCTAAAAATTGCAGTAAAGATAATCGAGAAGAAAAAAATTTGATCCTTCTAAAAAGCCAGCCACATTAAAGTAAAAACTATCCGGAGATACTCCGCCTCAAGAAGGGTGGAGTTTCTTATCCCGGGAATACTGTAAGGAAGAGGCCGGCCTTTATTATTGATTCTTTGATTTATAGATTATATAATAAAATAAAAAAAAGGGAAAATAATAAATATTTGAACTATAAATCACTATATATGGAGGTATATATGTCTGAATTTATTAATAACCGGGAAAAAAGAATAAGAGGCCTGCTGGAGTTTTCCCTGGGGATGATGGAAGGTAAAAAGGACAGGGAATTTATTGATAAATATAAAGCTGATATTGAAAATGCCACACCCTTTGACATCCTGGAGATGGAAGACCTGCAGGTCAGAAAG
>JAAYLO010000248.1 GCA_012521855.1 Halanaerobiaceae bacterium | reverse complement strand
GAGCCCAGACCTTGATTCTGGCCGCAAAGGCAAGGGCCTTTCTTAATAAAAGATATAACGTAAGTTACAGGGATATTCAGGAACTGGTTTTGCCTTCACTGCGCCATAGATTGATTCTTAATTTTGAGGGAGAGGCCTCGGGAATCGATGTTGATATGATATTAAAGGAAGTCCTGGAAAGGGTAGAGGGAAAATAGCTGAAAAAGAGGGAGGCCTATGTTTTTCGATAGCGATTTTTTAAAATTCCTGGAAACAATGAGAATTATTCTTAAGTTAAATTATATTTCTGAGTTTACGGGAGAGAGGGCAGGTAAACAAAGGGGTTCCGGGATGGATTTTAAAGATTACCGCCACTATGAAATAGGTGATGATTACCGTTATATAGACTGGAATCTGTATTCCAGACTGGAACAGCTCTATCTTAAGGAATTTATAGAAGAAAAAGGCAGCAGCATTTTCCTGATGATAGATAATAGTGACTCCATGTCAATTGGTTCCCCTTCCAAGTTAGAAAAAGCAGTACAGATCGCAGCAGCCCTTGGATATATCGGCCTGATTCAAATGGACAGGGTAGCTGTGGCTTTCTTTTCTGATAAACTCAATTCGGTCAGCAGATTACTTGGAGGGAAAAACCAGGCGCATACTCTCTTCAGTATTCTGGAAGGAGTGGAGACAGCCGGGAAAACTGATATTTGCAAATCTATCTCTGCTTTCATAAACAGCCATAAAAAACCTGGTTTACTGGTACTGCTCTCGGACTTCATCTGTGCTGAGGATTTTTTTCAGGGAATTAAGATACTGAAAATACATGGCTGGAGAGTTCTGCTTATTCATATACTGGCTGAAGAGGATATTAATCCCCGGCTGGAAGAAAACCTGAATTTACTGGATGTTGAGACAAATGAAAAGAAAGAGATTTATATTGATGAGGAATTACTGGACAATTATCAAAAGAATATAGGAGAATACTACAAATACATAGATGATTCTGTAAAAAAATTTTCCCTGGCTTACATAAGAACAGATACTGGAAGAGATTTAAAGGAGATTATCTGCCGGCTTCTTGGCCCTGGAAGGGAGATAAAGTAAATGATTTTTTCTGATCTGTCTTATTCCTATCTATATTTGACTGCCGGACTTTTGATATTGATATATTTCTTTAAGGGTATAAAGAGAGAGAACAGGGTATCTTCTTTATTATTCTGGCAGGACCTCTATAAAGAGAAAAACTCCTTTTCATTCAGGCTCAAATTTTCACCTGATAGAATGTTCTTTATTCAGCTATTAATTTTATTATTACTGGTGACTTCTTTACTGGAACCGGTTTTATTAAGAAGAGGGGTTCTGGCAGATAGAGTGGTCCTGATAATTGACCAGTCAGCCAGTATGAAAGTACTCGATTCCGGCCGGGACAGGTTTTCTCTCGCCAGGGACAGGGCTGTGGACCTGATCAAAGATCTCGGAGACACTACAGAGATCGCCTTAATCGGTACAGCCGGGAGTGCTGAACTTTTATGTGATTTTACCACTGATCATGAAAAGCTGGTCAGTATAATTAAAGGTCTGGAGCCCCTGGACATAACAATTGACCCGGTTTCTGCATTGAATATGGCCAGGAATTTATCGGCAGATGATAAGCGGGTAAAGATTGTATTTATCAGTGACGGAGTCTTTCCTGAAAAGGGGGTTCAGACAGATTCAGGTAACCTTGAACTGATTAAGGTGGGAAATGATACAGCTAATATAGGGATTATTGATTTTGATTTCAGGAAGAAACTCGGCAGAACAGGTGAATACGAATTTTCTATCAAAATAGGGAATTTTTCTGAAGAAAAGACAGCCGCAGCCCTAATTATTACAGGAACAGATAATTTTTCAAATATAAATAAAGGCGGGATATTACACAGTGATAATATCTTTCTGGAAGCTCATGAAGTAGTCTCAAAAACCTATACACTGAGTTTTGACGGTCTTACATTAGTAGAGTTCAGGCTTGATATTGATGATCCGTATCAGCTTGATAATAGTGTTATTGCTGTAATAGGGGGAGAACTCCGGGATAAATTTGATATCCTGCTGGTAAGCAGGGGAAATTATTTCCTGGAAAATATTCTTGGACTTATTCCGGCTGCCAGGGTATTTTTACAGGAAGAGCCGTACTTTAAAGAGACAGATTATGACCTGATTATCTTTGATAAAATCAGGCCCTTGAAGGACTATCCAGGAAAAACCCTTTACCTTGGTGTTGCTCCCCCCTGGGATAATGCAGAGGTAGAGGCAATAGAGCAGATTGATGAAATCACTTTACTGGATAAAAAAAGCCCCCTCTTCCGTTTTACCGATTTCCGGGCCCTGAAAATAGCTGATTATCTGATCCTGAGAGATGATAATGCCGGGAAGGGGGCAAGAGAAGTTCTCCTCTCAACTGCCGCCGGGCCCGTGATGGTGGCAGAAAAAAGGCCGGATAAACAGAGCCTTTTTATCGGTTTCAGGCTTGAGGATTCAAATATGCCCCTGCAGGTGAGTTTTCCCATTTTTATTTTAAACCTTATAAACTGGTTTAATACAGAACAATACAGTCCTGAACTTAAACACATTAAAACAGGTGATTCCTATAGATTCCCTTCCTGTATTTTAAAGAGGCCTTTGAAGGTTATAGACCCGGCAGGCAATGAATTACCGGTAATTGAGGGGCAGGAAGCATATTTCCTGACTGATTCAGTACGTAAAGGAATATACAGGATTATCAGGGAAGATGGCACTGAAGATTATTTTACAGCCAATCTCCTCTCAATAGAGGAGTCAAAACTGCTGGAAAGCTCTGATCTTGCATCCGGGAGTAATGAGACATATACAGGGCTGAAGAAATACCCCTTCTGGCAACAGCTCCTGATCCTGGTATTGTTTTTGCTGCTTCTGGAATGGTATTTTTACTATAAACCTGCTTTATCCGGGGGTGAAAGGCATGAATCTTCCATTTAGCTTTCAAAATCCATATTATTTGTTATTCCTATTCTTCATCCCTGTTTATATATATCTGTATTATAAAGGGAGGGCACGGCATAAGGGGATAGAGAAGAAAACAGCCCTCTCATTGAGGATAATAGTTGTGGTCCTCCTGGTACTGGCTTCAGCCAGGCCGGTCATAAAACAATTTGATGACATGATGAATATTATCATTCTGGCGGACCGCTCAGATAGTATCACAGATGAGCTGAAGATGAGAGAAGAAGGATTTATCCAGGAATTGATAGAGAAAAAAGCAGCCAGAGATAGACTGGCTCTGATCAGTTTTGCCGGAGAAGCCTTTTTTGAATTTATGCCTGCCAGCGAGAACAGTTTCCGGGAATTCAATTCTCTACTTGACGGCAGTTTTACTGATCTTGAAAAAGCCCTGAAGCTGGCCTTGTCTTCAATGCCGCCTGTAGGGAACAAAAGGGTGGTTCTCCTGACAGATGCCAATGAAAATACAGGCAATGTGGAGGAAGTAATCGGTGATTTTGTGGAAAGGGAAATCAGTATTGATGTATTACCCCTTACACAGGGGAGAATACCTGAAATCCTTGTAAAAGAGATGAGTATGCCGGAGCGGATAGAGCCGGGGGAATTGTTCAGGATAAATGTGGATATTTCAGCAAATTTTGAAACAGAAGTCAGGTTGAATCTTTATTGTGATGGTGAACTGATCAGGGAGAATCTACTGTCATTATTGCCGGGTGATAATATATTCAGTTTTGAGGAAAAGCTTGATGAAGGAGGCTTTCATAAATACAGGGCAGAGATCATTAATGATATGGATACCTATCCAGAAAACAATTATCAGGAAACATATATTATTGTAAAAGAGGGCAAACGGGTACTCCTGATCAGTGATCATAACAGGTCCCTGAATCATTTTATCAATTCTTTAAGTGCAGATGATATTGCCCTTGATGTGGAATCACCTGGAAGTTATTCTTTTACCCTTGATGAACTCCAGATCTATGATATGGTGATTTTGAATAACATCACGGCAGAACTCCTATCAGATAAACAGATTAATAATCTATATACATATATATCTGAGCTGGGCGGCGGTTTGCTGGTAATTGGAGGAAGGAATGCTTACGGTGCCGGCGGGTATAATAATACAGACCTAAACAATATCCTTCCCCTGGATTCTAATCTGATAGCTAAAAATATCATTCTGGAGACCAGTATCATGATAGTGCTGGACAAATCAGAGAGCATGGCTGAAAATGAAGACAGGGGAACAAGCAGACTGGATCTGGCTAAAGAGGCTGTACTGGCAGTTCTGGATATACTTGATAAAGAAGAAAAACTGGGTATACTGGCTTTTGATATCCTGGCCTATCCTGTTTTTCCACTACAGGCAGTTGAGGACAGGAAGGAAATAGTAAATAGTTTCGCCGGTCTAAAGGCAGGCGGCGGTACAAATATATATTCTGCCCTGGCTAAAGCGATGGAAATATTGAAAGAGGATGAAAGTGCTGTAAAACATGTAATTATATTATCAGATGGCCATTCAAATGTAGCAGGATATGAAGCCCTTCTGGAAGAGATAGTAAGGGAAGGGATAACTGTTTCTACAGTAGCACTGGGTGAAAACGCTGATATAATCCTGATGTCACAACTGGCTGAATGGGGACAGGGGAAATTTTATTATACGAAAAATGCTGACCGGCTGCCGCAGATTTTCAGTGAAGAAACTATAAGGATAGTGAGGAATCCTGTAGAAAAAAAAGAAACTCCGGTAAAAACGGTAATTAAACCGGGCTTTCTGCCGGATAATATACTTTCATCAATACCTGATTTGAATGGATATATAGTGACTACAGCAAAAACGCTGGCAGATGTTTATTTATCAACAGAAGATAATTATCCGGTTCTGGCCGGCTGGGATTATGGGCTGGGCAGGGTAATTGCCTTTACGGGGGATATTGGTGAGGAATTTTCAGTTTCCTGGTTGGACTGGCCCGCTTATCCCGCTTTCTGGTTAACCATTATCAGACAGCTTGCCAGGAACACATATTCTGACAATATCTTCCCCCATATATACAGGGATGGTAATCAGGGAATCATTCAGGTAGATGCTTTAAAGGATAATGGGGAATATTATAATTTTTTGGATATAGAGGCCAGAATAAGCAGCCTGGATGGGGAAAGCAAAGTAATAAAGCTGGAACAGACTGGACCAGGCCGGTATAAAGGTGTTTTCAGTATAAAGGGAGTGGCTGCCTGTCCTGTGGTCTTAAGCTGGACGGAAGACGGCAGAACAGAAAGCCTTTCTACCGGAATGGTATTATCATATTCACCTGAATATAATGCCTTTTCAGCAGATTTTACTCTAATCGGAATGATGACAAAAGAGACCGGAGGGAAGGTGCTAAGTTCAGCAGCTGATATTTTCAGCTCAAGGGAGCCGGTATATACGGGAGAAAAAGAGATCTGGAAGATATTTGTTGTTTTTGCCATACTGTTTCTTATGACCGATATTGCTTTACGTATGGTAGAGATTACGGTGGTAAAGAGGGTTCTGGATAGTGCCAGGGGATTTATGATCAATTATATAGGCAGCTTAAGGGATAAGTAAAAATCCCGCTAATTCCTTGAACCAATCAGGATCAGGAATACACCAACTGCTATGAGAAACAGGTTTTTCGTATTTATTTTACTGCTCAATTCAATCAGGCCGAGGGAACTGACCAGGATTAATACCAGCGGGCCGACAAGCCCGGGGATGGCATTTATTTTTATAGCAGTATTGACATTTTTGAAATAATACATAAGGCAGGCAGCCCCCAATTCTGTCAGTCCTGAAAATATTCTTAAACAGATCATCACAAAAAGGACATTATTTATTTTCATCAAAAATAACCTCCCGGTAGATTTGAATCTGCTTTTGTATTCTATAAAATATATATGCAGTATTTTTGATTACATGAAAGGGCCGCTGAATTGACTTTATGATCTTATTCTTTTATACTGACAATATTAGTTGATAAGGGTGTTGCCAATGACGAAAAACTTCAGGACTATCTTTTCAATTCTTGTAATATTAATGCTCTGTATTACCTTTTTCCGTATAAGGCTTCAGGAAAACAACCTGGCAGGCTGTCCACAGGCTGAAGGAAGTTTCTTTTTAATGAACACTATAGTCCAGATCAGGATATATGGAGATAAAGCAGAAGAGCTGCTTGACAGGTGTTTTGAACTCCTGCAGGATATTGAAAACAGGATGAGTAAGACCATTGAAGGCAGTGATATTTATAGAATAAATAATAGTCAGGGGGAATTTGTTTCTGTCAGTAATGATACCATCCAGGTTATCAGGAAAGCCCTGGAATATGCTGAAATCACAGAAGGAAGATTTGACCCCAGTGTGGGTGTACTGGTAGATCTCTGGGGTATAGGTACAGAACAGGCCAGGGTGCCTTCAAGTGAAGAAATAAAAGTGGCAAGGGGCAGGGTAAATTACAGGTGGATAGAAATAGATGAGGAAGGAAGCAAGGTAAGATTGCTTAAAGAAGGAATGAAGCTGGATTTGGGGGCAATAGTTAAGGGTTATGCTGCTGATGAAATCCGGAAGCTGTTGAAAGCAGAGGGTATCAGGAGTGCCTATATCAACCTGGGGGGTAATGTTCTGGTAATGGGAGGCAAACCGGATAATACTCCCTGGAAGATTGGAATTCAGGACCCGAGAAGGGATATGCCCGGTGCAATAGCCAGTTTTGAAGTAAAAGATAAAACAATTGTCACTTCAGGTAATTATGAGCGGTATTTTGAAAAAGACGGGATCTTGTACCACCATATTATTGACCCGGCTACGGGCTATCCGGCTGACAGCGGTATTATCAGTGCCAGTATTATTACTGATGATTCCATTGATGCAGATGCTCTTTCTACAAGTCTGTTTCTTCTGGGCATAGATAAAGGTTTACAGTTAATAGACAAACTTGATGGTGTGGAGGCAGTAGTAGTTAAGGATGATTTAGGTATAATAATGACTGAGGGGTTACAAGATAAACTTATACTATTAAATGATGATTTTTATATTGTAACCCGGAAGTGATTTCTGTGGATAGATATCAAGCTATAATAAAAAAATTGAATGATTTTATGCTCGGATATTCAAGGTCAGGGAGAATGATTCTGGATATAGCTGTTAATGATCTGATAAATGGAGGAGGCAAAAGACTCCGGCCGCTTCTTCTCCTCCTTTCAGCTGAGTTTGGAGATGGTGATAAAGACAAACTGCTTCCCATGGCAGCAGGTGTGGAGTTTCTCCATATGGCAACCCTGATTCATGATGACATTATAGATGAAGCAGAGTTGAGGAGGGGAAAGATGACAGCACAGGAGAAATTCGGTAAAAATGCAGCCGTCTTTGTCGGGGATTTCCTGTTGACCAAAGCTTATAGTCTTTTTGCTGACTATCTTTCCAGAGAGAGCCTGCTGAAACTCAACAAGGTTGTCAGCTTGATCTGTATTGGGGAGATTGACCAGTTTGAGGGAAAATACAATACAGATCTATCTGTAAATGACTACCTGAAGAGAATAAGACGCAAAACTGCCCTTTTATTTGCCTTATGCAGCTATATTGGTGCTTATGAAACAGGAGTCCGGGGCAGAGACCTGTATAATCTGTATAAATTTGCCCTGGAGCTGGGTATGTCTTTTCAAATTCAGGATGATTTGCTTGATTTTACGGGTAATAAAATAAAGATAGGGAAAGAAGCGGATCAGGATTTGATTACCGGTATCTATACACTGCCCATTATCCTTTTGTTGAAAAAAGATAATTATAAGGAAAGAGCATCTTATCTTCTGTCAAAAGAGTATTTAGGTGAAAAGGAGATCTCTGAAATAAAGGAATTGCTTCTGGAAAGCGGTACTCTGCTGGACAGCAGAAATATCGCTGAAAAGTTTCTGGGAAGGGCAGAAAAATATCTGGAAAGATTACCGGAAAACAGGGCAAAGGAAGAATTGAGGTATATTCTGAACTGTCAGCTTACAAGAAAAAAATAATATTTTTTCTTTGACAAATATTTATTTTTATAGTATTATAAATAAGCAAGGAAAACATAACATGGGGCTATAGCTCAGCAGGATAGAGCGACAGATTCCTAATCTGTAGGCCACAGGTTCGAATCCTGTTAGCCTCACCATATAACATTTTTATACAGTGTTCCCGGTTATCATTCATCCGGGAGTTTCTTTATTGTGCCGCCTGTTTCTTTTATGTATCACTATTTTAGAAAAAAATAATAAGATAAAGAAGGAAAAGGAAATAAATATATAATTATATCAAAAAAGAAAGGGATGTTGTGGATGGTTAATAATTTGCGGGGAAAACGATGTATATTTTCTTTTCTAACGGTTTTAGCAATTTTTTGCGGATTTGCCGGTATTGTAAAAGGAGCTGAGTCCGTTGCCTGGAGCCAGCATACAAATGAATACTTCAGTATATCTTATCCTTCAAATTGGATGGTAGTGGATACTCCTGTAGAAAATATGCCGTCAATAGAAAAAATGGTTGTTTTTTCTGATATGAATGCCAGGGCTTCCATTAATGTAATTGTTGAAGATATATCAGCATATAATTTTTCACTGGAAGATTACCTGGAATTGAGCGAAGAAAATCTGGAGTTAGTTTCTGATATTATGACTCCCATTAATACATATAAAAACGGAAATGCCATAAAGCTCAATGTTAAAGGGGTAGATGCCTATCAAATCAGTTACGGTCTGAATCTCTGTAACCAGGGAGTCAGTCTGGAAGGAAAAAACATGCAGATTCTGTTCATAAAAAATAAGAAAGCCTATGTTGTTACCTATCAGGCACTTAATGATCAATTCGATACATTCAGTGCTTATGCAGATAAAGCAATAGAGTCTTTCCGCTTTACAGATTAGTTTTATATTTTTAAAAAAAGCTCCGGGTTTATCTATATGCCCGGAGTTTTTTCATTGAAAAATCTATGATAATATTTTATAATACTAATATAAATAATAGTTACTATTAAGAATTATATAGATAAGGGTGGTCAAAATAGATAATTTTTTATTAGCATTTATGTTGACACTACTTGCAGGCCTCGCTACAGGAATAGGCAGCTTCCTGGCTTTTTTTACAAAGAAGACCAATACATCATTTCTCTCTATTTCTCTGGGATTTTCAGCAGGCGTCATGGTTTATGTTTCTTTTATGGAAATATTACCAAAGGCAGAGGAGTCCCTGACGGCATATTTTCATGGAGGTACCGGAAGATGGGTTGCTGCTGCTTCCTTTTTTCTGGGTATTCTGGTAATTTCGATTATTGATAAATTGGTACCCGAAGCAGAAAACCCTCACCAGCCGAGGGAAAAATCAAAATTAATGGGCCTCAGGGAAGATAAGTTAGATAATAAAAACAGTCTTCAAAGAATGGGTATGTTTTCCGCACTGGCTATTGCCGTCCACAATTTCCCGGAAGGACTGGCAGCATTTGCTGCTGCTCTGTCTGATCCGGCATTAGGGGTTTCTATAGCAATAGCTATTGCCATCCACAATATCCCGGAGGGAATATCTGTTGCGGTTCCATTATATTACGCTACGGGAAGTAAGAAAAAGGCTTTTTATTATTCTTTCCTTTCCGGCCTGTCAGAACCTCTGGGAGCCTTGATAGGTTATTTTATTTTCCGGGCCTTGTTTAATGATCTTGTTTTCGGCCTGTTATTCGGTTCAGTGGCAGGGATAATGGTCTATATCTCTATAGATGAATTACTGCCTGCCTCCAGGAAATACGGAAAGGATCATCAGGAGATTTATGGTTTTATTGCAGGCATGTTGGTTATGGCTCTCAGTCTGTTGTTATTTTAGGAATATAAAAAGACCGGCCGGAAGAACCTGCCGGTTTATGAAAGTTTACCATACAATCAGGGAGGTGGGTATTTATCACACTGTGATAAATCAGTACCCTTTCATAAATCCCAGAATCAAAAGGATAAGGATTAGAAATAGCGTAAAGGCAAGTTCTTCATTACCGCCGCAGAGGTCAATTAAGTAATTGCCCATTATATAATCCCCCTTTCTTTCTTTTTATCACTTTATAATATTCTGTTTTTGCTTATTCTGTGATAATATAATTATAAGTTAATATTAATATAATATTTCACTCAATTTAAATAGTATCTTAAGGGGTGCTAATTATGGAGCCGGATTATTGTTTTGATGTTAAGCTTTTTGCTGATCAGGTTGTTGAGTTTATTATGAGTCTTACCCGTATTGGGAGCAGTAAAGAAACAAATGATCTGGTCGAAGAATATGGAATAGAAGCCAATAAGGATATAATTAATTTTGTACAAAAAGTAAGGAATAGCCTGGGTGATGAGAGAAGGAATGTGGTGGAGAATTATTTCAGTGGTGTTTATTTAGGGGTAGGCCTTGGCCTTTTAGCTGATGGCCAGTCTATTCCGGATTTTATATCTCAAATCAGTGAACTTTCAAATACAGAACTGGCTTATTATATGTTAGCACCATTAGCTGAGAAAAAAATTACTACGGAAGAACTGGGGAAATTAGAGGAGGCTTTTGAATGGATAAATAATAATTTTGCTTTTTCAGAAAAATGGAAGTGGCTGGCAATGAAGATCTTAAGGCAGACAGAGGAGGTTAAGGAGGAAATCATTGATCTCCTGGTTTATTATTATAATAATTATTTTAAACAGATAGAAGATAGTACAGATAAGTTTCTGAAGGAATATATTAAAAATAATCAAAAACAACTGATCCAATCT
>JAAYLO010000247.1 GCA_012521855.1 Halanaerobiaceae bacterium | reverse complement strand
GGCTCGGGGAAAGGTTCAGGGAAGGGGCAGACGGTGAAGAACTGGCTGATATCTTTGTTTCTGCAGGTTTTGATCTCTTCTTTGACCGGAGACTGATGGATGGTTTTCGCCGCAGGGGTTTATTTAAAGATAATACAGGAATCAGGAGCCTGAACAGGGTCTTTACAGAACAGGGAATTGAGCTTATTGATCCGGAAGGTGATTATTCAATCCTTGCTGTTGTACCGGCTGTGTTTCTGGTAAACCGGGAAGAACTGGGAGAACGCAGATTACCGGAAAGCTGGGAGGATATACTTTCAGATGATTTTATAGGTGATGTCAGTCTGCCCGTCAATGATTTTGATCTCTTTAATGACATTTTACTAAATCTTTATAAAAAATATGGTGAAGAGGCAATAGAAAGACTGGGCAGGTCCATGTTAAAGGCCCGGTATCCAGCCCAGATGATTAAAGAAGGAGGCAGGAAAAAATCCGGAGAGGCAGCAGTTACTATAATGCCCTACTTTTTTACCAGAATGGCCGGGAGATTTCCTCATTTTGAGTTTGTCTGGCCTGCCGATGGAGCGGTAATCAGTCCCATTTTTATGCTGGCCAAAAGGGATAGTTATCCGGCAATACAACCACTGGTAGACTTCTTTGCCTCAAGGGAGGCGGGAGAAATATTTGCACATCAGGGTCTGTTCCCAAGTGTTTTACCGGACATAGATAATCCATTACCAGAGGGGGCCGGGTTCATGTGGCCGGGCTGGGATTTCCTGCGCCGGGAAGATCCGGGTAAAATGATTGAAGAGCTGGGTAAAAAGTTCAATAACATCATAAAGTAGGTAGAAGAATGAATCTGGTAACAGTATCTGGACCACCCTCTTCCGGAAAAACTTCAGTGATTTTGAAAACCATTAAGGCCCTGAAAGGAAGGGGTATAAAGACCGGTGTAGTAAAATTTGACTGTCTTTATACAGATGATGATAAATTGTATACCAGGGAAAATATCCCTGTGATAAAAGGGCTGTCCGGTTCTCTATGTCCTGACCATTTCTTTGTCAGCAATATAGAAGAGGTAGTTCAGTGGGGGAGGAAGAATGGGCTGGACCTTCTGATAACAGAAAGCGCCGGTCTATGTAACCGTTGTTCTCCCTATATAAAAGATATAAAGGCTGTCTGTGTCATAGATAATCTCAGTGGAATCAATACACCGCGTAAAATAGGGCCGATGCTGAAGACAGCAGATATTGTAGTTATTACCAGGGGAGATATAGTATCCCAGGCAGAAAGGGAAGTCTTTGCCTCCCGGGTCAGTGCTGTAAACCCTGAGGCAATGGTTATGCATATTAATGGTTTAACAGGCCAGGGGGCATACGAATTTTCTACTCTGCTCTATGATGAAGAGGCAGATATAAGGACAGTAAGGGGTAAAAGGCTTAGATTTTCCATGCCTTCAGCCATGTGTTCTTATTGTCTGGGAGAAACAGTGATTGGTGAGGAATATCAATTAGGTAATGTGAAGAAAATTGAGCTGGGTGATGCAGATGATTAACAAAAAAGAACTGGCAAGATTATCAATAAAGGAAATACTGGAAACCTATCCCTTTACAGAATCATTTTTCAGGGAACAACAGTTTCCCATGGATCAACAGGAATTGACGATAGAAGAAAGATATAGACAACTTTCAATAGAAGAGAAGGAGGACCTGGTAATAGCTGCGGAAGATTTTCTGGAACAATTAAAGCTTTTTATCAGGGATATGCAGGAATTTCTGGGCTTAAGTAAGGATGAGGTGGAAAGCCTTACCTTGTTGCCAGGCAGGGATAAGAATGGTAAAAAGGAAAACTATGCTGAGATAATCATAAAGAAGGGTGAGATAGTCTCTATCGTCGGCCCGACAGGTTCAGGGAAAAGCAGATTGCTGGCAGATATAGAATGGGCAGCTGATGCTGATACACCGACAGGAAGAACAGTTTTAATCAACAATGAGAAGGGGGATAAGAAATGGAGGTTGTCGGGGACAAGAAAACTGGTAGCCCAGCTTTCCCCAAAATATGAACTTTGTTATGGATCTCACTG
>JAAYLO010000246.1 GCA_012521855.1 Halanaerobiaceae bacterium | reverse complement strand
TCTCTAAACTTATTACAGGAGGTTAATTATCTATGGATGATTTAACAAAAAGGCAAAAGGCTATACTGTCTTTCATTCAGAAAGAAATCAAAAAGAAAGGTTATCCACCGTCTGTACGGGAAATAGGAAATGCAGTCGGCCTGAAGTCACCCGCTTCAGTACATAGCCATTTAAAGAGTCTTGAAAACCTGAATTATATCCGCCGTGATCCTTCAAAACCCCGTGCCATAGAGGTATTATTTAATAATGACGGTGTTAAAAATATTAAAAAAGAGCTTATACAAATACCTCTGGTTGGAAAAATTACTGCTGGAGAGCCTATTCTGGCTGAGGAAAACATTGATGACTTCTTTCCTGTTCCGGTTGATTATTTAAGCAGTTCTGATAAGGATTTGTTTATGCTGAGAGTAATTGGAGAAAGTATGATTGAAGCAGGTATTTATGATGGTGATTATGTTATAGCCCAAAAACAGAATTATGCCAATAACCGTGATATTGTGATTGCCTTAATTGATGATAGTGCAACTGTAAAACGTTTTTTTAAAGAAAAGGACCATATCCTTCTCCAGCCGGAAAACTCTGCTATGGAGCCGATTATCTTATCTGATGTGTATATTTTGGGAAAGGTAATTGGTTTATACCGCAAATTTGTCTTTTAAAAAGGATAATCCAGTATTTATTAAAATAATGAATTTGGGTGTCTAAGATAAAACAGGCACCCTTTTTAACCTCTTTCCATTTATATTTTTTTGAAGCTTACTTCTCCTTTATTAAATACGGCAATCTCTTTATAACCTGTTTTCTTAAGCAATGCAGCATATTCTTTTATGTTCTCTCCTACTCTCTTTGCCTCATGAGCATCTGAACCAAAGGTAATGGGAATTCCAAATTGGAAGGCCATCTCCAGAATTGCAAGGGATGGGTATATTTCCTTGACTGGTTTATTTAAGCCGTTTGTATTAACCTCCAGGACCAGGTCTCTTCTCCTTACATCTTCTAGTACTGGTTTTATAATATCCATTACATTTATTCTAATAGGTCTATATCCAAATATCTTGATTATATCAAAATGTCCAATAATGTTGAATAAACCGCTATTAACAGCCCTTCTAAGAAGTTCGAAATATTCCTGATAACACTGATCAATATCCCTTCCTTTATATTCATCAATAAAGGCAGGATTATCAAAGCCCCAGCCATTAATGTAATGTATAGAACCTATAGTATAATCAGGTTCATATTTAAGTATTTTGTTTTTTATCTCCTCTTCTCCCCCTGGTATATAATCGATTTCCAATCCTATCTTTAAAGGAATAGGGCTATGATTTTTTATATACTCCATCGCTTCCCAGTCCAGTTTATGAGCAAATTCATCATGATCTGAAAAACCGATCTCTCTGATTTCGTTTTCTACTGCCTGATTAACGAAATCTTCCATTATATTTATTCCATAATTTTTATTCTTTCCATGCTCATACGGATGAAGGTGATAATCAACAAGATACATTTACTTCACTCCTGACTGACATTTATATTATTTTACATTATACCATATATCCAGCTATTTAACAAAAAATAAAGTCAGGTCGAATATTATTATTAAATGACTGATATCGCTTATACCTTCCAGAAAAATATTTTTGTTTTCTTTTTTTATATCCTGCATGATTTTTTCTTGAAATTGTTGTATAATAGTCTTCTTTCTATTTTATTTTATTTTTATTTTATTTTATTATTTTTCCAGAACTTATTTTGCGCCAAGAATGCTTTCTTAATACTTGAATTTATTTGCATTATTATATATAAT
>JAAYLO010000245.1 GCA_012521855.1 Halanaerobiaceae bacterium | reverse complement strand
CCAATATTTCTCAATCCGGTAATATATCTATCCGGCACAGTTTTATACCAATCTTGTCCTATATAGCCCCGTTTATAATCAATAGGAAACTCGATACCCAGTTCTTTAAAGAAAAGATAAAAAAGCCCCAGGCAATCAACCCCTGCCCGGGTACGGCCATTATGTTGATAGGGAATACCCAATAGCCGCTCAGTTACTTCCCTGACCCTTCTTTCAACAATTTCATAATTATCCTTGAGAAATTCAGCGAACTCCATCAAAATCATCTTCCTTTCATAATACATAAAAAACAATAATTTTTGTCTTTATATATTATTCAGGCAGATGATTTATTGATAAATATAATTATTATATCTCCTGCAACCTTTTTTCAAGAAAAAATGCTCTGGCAGGAGCAGCCTCAGTTCCCGCAATCTTTACGGGTATCAGTAAGAGCAGATATTCGTGAGGGACAACATCTATCCTGGTCACATAAGTAGCAGAATTATTACCTCTATCCCCATATAGTTACCCATGTCTGGAGATATTTCGTGTCAAAAGTAATGGATTAATCCTCTTCCAAGTACATTATTCCACAGGATTTATAGAGATTCCAGTAAATACACTACATTTCTCTCCTGATATTTTTCAAAGCATATTGAGATATTATGTCAACAAAAAAGTCAGAGCTTCTGAAACCCTGACTTTATAATAATCTTTTTTTTTCTTTTATCAGACAATTTCATCTTTTTTTCTCAATCACAGGCAATAATACAGTAAAGGAAGTGTATTCTTTTTCCCTATCTTTACTGATAAATATATCACCATCATAGTTTTCTACCAGTTCCTTACAGATAGCCAGACCCAGGCCATGATCCTTTTCTTCCTTGCTGCTATATCCCCTTAGAAAGATATGGGATTCCTTTTCATCAGGTATAACCACCCCATGTGTTATTACTTCTATCCTGTTGTTTTCATTTCCACCCTCAATAATCAGCTCAACCAGTTTTTCACCCTCTCTTTTCTCCACAGCTTCAATGGCATTATCCAGTAAATTTCCAATAATCCTGTTCAAATCCCAATCAGCGACATTCATCTGGCCCAATCTGCTTATTACATCTATTTTTATAGTAATATCCTTATGTTTGGCAAGGGAAATCTTGCCCATTAATAAGGCATTTAAAGTCTGGCTCCCTGATTTGATTATGGCATCAACATTCTGTATCTCTCCTACCATACCCTTCAAATATTCACTGGCTTTATCAATATTATCCATCTGTAATAACATATACAGCATACCCAGATGATGCCAGCAATCATGTATCTGTGCTCTTTTCTCCCAGTCCAGCCTCAGGGAGTTTTTCTCCTTAATTCTCCTGACAACTTCATTCCTCTCTCTTCTCATGGTAACGACCAGATAACGAAGCAAAAACAACAAAACAATATTAAGCAGAATAATAACAGTATTGGCAAATTGAGATGAAATAGTAATATGATCGCTTCTGGTGAACATACTCTTCAGCCAGTTATGGCCGTTTATGTATAAAGCCTGGGTAAGAAGAAAGGCAATAACAAGATAAAAAGCAAAACTGACTCTCTTCTCTTTATCAAAATCAATATCATCATCTGCAATTATTTTTAATTGTTTTATGCTGATTAAATCAAAAAATTTCTCCAGACTAAAGCCCGAAATCCTTATAACCAACATAATAATCAAATATACTAATGCCTGGCATAAGAAGAATAAAAGTCTAATATCAGGCATTTTGCTGTTAATATCATAAACATCATAAAACTCCAGATTGGTGATTCTGAATAAAAATGACATTACTATAATCTCAACAAATAAATAAATGATGACAGATAGTACTGCTGTTATAAAGCCGACCAGCATGTGCTTTTTATAAAAACACTTAAAAAAAAGCATATATAATAATATACAGGTAAAAGGAAGAAGTAATGGTACATTAGTAATAGGAAGTAAAATCAAATTAACACTTATTAATATAATAAGACCCGGAATCAGCCTTTTATCTTTATACTTTAAAGAAAGCAGGGTATAACAAAACAGGGTTATTATTATACATTCAACAACACCACTAAATAATTTAATAATTTGATTAATTACCATAAAACCATCCTCCAGAACCGTTGCAATTTCCTGCCTGATTTATAATTAAATATGCATTCTCCTTGAAAAAAAAATTAACATACAGGCAATAAGACCTGAAAAGAAGTATATTCTTTCTCCTGATCTTTACTGATAGTTATCTCACCTGCATATTCATCCACAATCTCTTTACAAATAGCCAGTCCGAGTCCGTGTCCTGCTTCTGCCTTACTACTATACCCTTTCTGAAAAATACGGGCTTCTACTTTATCTGAAATAACAATTCCATGAGTAATAACCTCTATCCTGTTATATTCCTCTCCACCCTCTATAATTAACTCCACCAATCTCCGGCCTGTCTTCCTTTCAATGGCTTCTATGGCATTATCCAGGAGATTGCCGATGATTCTATTCAGCTCCCAATCCTTTACCAGCATTTTAGTTAAACTTTTTATAACATCTATCTTTACAGTAATCCCTATCTGCTTTGCCCTGGATAATTTACTCATAATCAGGGCATTAAGGGCCTGATTACCTGTCTTGATAATTGCATCAACATTCTGTATCTCTCCCACCATACCCTTTAGATATTCCTTGGCCCTCTTGATATTGTTGAGCTGTAACAACATGTATAACATACTCAAGTGATGGTTTTGATCATGTAGATGTGCCCTTTTTTCCCAATCAAGCCTGAGGGCATTTCTTTCCTTGATCCGGTTTATAATATCATTCCTCTCCAGATGAAGGGTAATAACTAAATAACGTAATAAATAAAGAAGTATCAGATTAAGTCCAAATGTAAAGCCATTAATAAAATACGGGGATTTAAAAATCCAGTGTACATTAAAATATTCGTTTAATTTTTCACCGAGAAGACTGCTATTAATAAATAAACCCTGGATTAAGAGAAATGTTATGACCAGTAAAAAAGTCGTAGTAACCCTCTTTTCACGGTCCAGGTTTATTTCATCATCACTCAAAATCTCCAGGTCTTCAAAACTCAGCAGGCCGGATAAATCCTGTAAATTTATCTTGAAATGCCTGATGACGGCAACCAGGAATATCATTATACCGCTCTGAAATGAAAAAAACAGCAGCCTTATATAATTATTTGGAATAGCATCTTCCTCAGGCATGCCGAGAACGCTTGTACACTGTATAAGCAAACCTTCAATCAGTGTATATATCATTATTGTTAATAAAACAGAAGCAATAATTAATGTTAAAGGAAGTCTATAAAGATACTTTAAAAAGATTATAAAGGCCAGGCATCCCGTTAAAATAATGATAAGAGGTAAAACAGGGAAACTTCTAACTATTAGTTTTATTATGTTAACAACAGTAATAGTTATTATAAATCTCCTGTCCAGTATTTTTATATTAAGAAAGGAAAAAATCATTAATCCCATCAGTATTGCTTCAGAAAAAGATAGGAAAAGTAGTACTGGAGATATTTTTTCCATGTTTATTCCTCCATTGCTTATATTTGTTATCCCTTAAAGATTAATTCGACATTTCCCGTAAAATTCCTTTTTTTATTTATCATTTTTAAAAAAAAGCCCGGTGCCGGAAGACCGGGCTCAAAACACTTTACCCCTGAGTATTATCTCTTTAATTCTTCAGGGATAGATGGCTGGTAAAACCATCCCTGGCAACTTCCTTTAACTCCATTTTTACCACTTTTAATAAGTAAATCTGCAATCATTTTTAACATATCAAACACCTCCTTAAAAATAATTTTTTAGCAGGAATTTTTTTATTTGTCTGGAATTGTATTATTAATTTCGTTAATGGAAGGGAGTTTTGTCCATGTTGAATAAAATAGTAAATTTGTTAAGCAATATTATCAGCAAAGACACAGATTTAAATAGTAAAGATAAGGCTTATCTGTATTTCGGTCTGCAGCTATACTTAATTCTTATGGTTGAAACAGTTATTCTGCTGCTGATTGCTTATTTCCTGAATATCTTCTGGCCTGTATTAACAGCCGGGCTCAGCTTTCTTATTATCAGGAAATATGCCGGGGGTGTACACCTGCCTACTTTCAACTCATGCCTGATAGTAACTTTGGTTATATTTCTGGGTATTGGAGGACTTTCCACTGTTATCAAAATAAACCAGATATTTTTGTTGGTCATAATCACCATTGTATCAATTAGCGGTTTTATTTTAATTAATAAATATGCACCTGCTGATACCAGAACTATCCCCATAACAGACCCTGAGCTTCGCAGGATATATAAAGCTAAAGCGAAAAAAATCCTTACTGTCTGGATCTTTTTATCAATTGCTGCAAGTCTTTTATTCAGTGACCGCCTTGATTTAATCCTGTCCAGTAGTCTGGGAATATTCTCTCAATTACTTTCAACCCACCCATTTTTCTTTCATATAATTGAAAAATATCTTCCCGAACATAACTAAAATAATTATGAATTATTTTTATATTTGTATTATACTAATACTTTTTCTATTTGTCAAACTTTAACATTATATACTTTTTATTGGTATTCATGTTTTTTATTGTTTTAATAACATTAAATAGCATATTTAAATATCATTATGACAAAACCCGGGTTGATTCCCCGGGTTTTCTATATATCTTCAGCTCAATGGTAAGTAAAAATAGGTATAAAGTCCTATGTTTGCGGCAATAACTGATTCTAATAAGCTAACTGGCCTTTTTCAGTTCTTCTTCATAATAAACATCTTCAATATATTTTATAGCTGCTTCCAGTTGATTATCGCCTTCATAATCTGGGTCATATTCAACTTCAATATCAGGTTCAATTCCCTTCTCATGAATATAGATCCCGGCAGGGGTATAATATCTTCCTGTTGTCAATTTCAGTGCAGAACCATCGCTTAAGGGGAAAAGAGACTGTACTGTCCCTTTACCAAAGGTCTTTTTGCCCATCAAGATACCCCGGTGATGATCCTTAATTGCAGCTGATACAATCTCAGAAGCACTGGCACTTCCCTGATTTATTAATACAACCAGGGGCAGTTTTGTAGCCTGTATGCTTCTCCGCGCTCTATAGATGTCATCTCTTCCTACTCTGTATTTAACAGATACTATAATATCATCTTCAATGAAATTACTTGCCACATTTATGGCTTCATCAAGCAATCCGCCTGGATTGGTCCTCAGGTCTAAAATTAAATATTCTGCTCCTTCACTGGTAAGTTCACTAATGGCTGTATTGACCTTATTTCCAACACCATTTACAAATGATGCTACACTTATATATCCTATTTTATCTGTTTTCATTTCCCACTCTACATAAGGTATCTGGATATCCTCTCTGACTATCTCAAATTCCAGCAGTTCTTCTATACCCTCACGTCTTATGGTAATATTTACAACAGTACCAGGTTCTCCTCTCATCTTATTTACTGCTTCGTTCTGGGTCATATTATCAGTAGGCTCTCCATTAATAGCAATAATAACATCTCCTGGCAAAAGCCCGACACGTTCTCCTGGAGTTCCTTTTATGGGTGAAACTATGGTTAAATCCGGCTCAATAATAATACCGATCCCGCCAAAATGACCTTCAAATTCAAACTGCATATCTTCATACTCTTCTTCAGTCAAATAAGTAGAGTGGGGATCAAGGGTATCAGTCATTCCCTTCATTGCTCCCCTGACCAGTTCTGAAATATCCTGCTCATCTACATAATAATTCAGAATTAAACTAAAAAGTTCATTAAATGAAGTTAATGTCAGCTCAGAATCATTTTTTTTTGCAGAAACATTCATTCCAATATTGATACAGAGCAGGAAAACCAATATATAAATTATTTTTTTCATATCCTCACCTTATTCTCTTTTTAAGTCTTTTATTAAAGAATTCTATAATAGAAACAGTTTTCCTGCCTGAAAAGATAGTTTTTTTAGTATAATAAAACCCATTTTTTATTTTTCCCTGTTTTCAAACCTATGAAATAAAAAACAGGACAAACAGAATATCACCAGAGTACTATAAATCAGTAGTATGAAAAATAATGATGTATCATAATAATCAAAGTCAAGTAAATAGTAAGTGTCTATATTTCGCATCATATAACGGTAGATTGAGGAAATATAATAGAATATTATAAGTAATGCTGTGAGATTTATGGAAAAACAGCTCAGGATAAGCGGATATTTTATAAAATCAGTCCTGCCTTTTAAAGCCTTAATTAATTTCAGCTCATCCCTATTGTTTTCCAGATACTTTTTTATAAATCCCTGATTGGTATAAATAAATATTCCTGAAACAACAAGTATTAAGAAAAAAATACAATGTTATATGCCGCTGAATCCTTACTTTCTGCTATAATATGACGGTAATAGTATGTGTTTATATATATGATTATTACGAGCATTAATAGTAAATGGCTCACTGAAAGAGAAAAAAAATAAAAAATACTGGATTTCGAGAGATTTTTAATATTTCTTAAACTTTCCCGGATATTGAAAATAATACTTTCAGGCATAAAACCCCCTCTTCTTTTCCGTATGTGTACTTATTAAGTTTATCTTCCGTACTTCTTTCCCCAGTATTATTTTTGATGAACTATTTAATAAAACTATAGTCATGGAAAATCTGTTCAGTCTCTTTAATAAATTAATTATCCCCTGTGTATTCACTTCATCCAGTCCGGAAAATATATCTTCCAGGACCAATATGGGAGGATAGCTTATAATAGCCTGGGCAATATTGGCTCTGATAATCTGGTGTTTCAATAATTCAAAGGGTCTTTTGTCAGCATATTGCTTTAAATCTACAATATCCAGTATCCTGTGGATTCTGGTCAGGCAATCCTTCATATCCAGTTCCTTGATCCTCATGATATATTCCAGATTCTCTTCCAGAGTCCTGTCTGTTAAAAGGATATTATTTTTAAAGACACAGGCAATCATATTACAGGGAACTTCTCCTGAATAATTCCCTTTAGTAAGAACTCTAATTTCTCCACTATCAGGCTTTTCTTCTCCATTGATCAGTTTAAATAATAAGCTTATTTTTTTGCTATCCTGATCACTTATGCAGATCATTTCACCAGATTTGATATATAAAGAAAAATCTCTTATCCCTTTTTTTGTTACACCATTGAAAATTATCATATCTTTCCCCCTCATTATTAGTATATTTAAAATTACACATATATATAAAAAAAGCCACAGGTAATTTACACTACCTGTGGCTTATTATTCCTGAAATCAAACCTGAGTCTTTCTTGCTTTTATTTTATTAAATCCTTCTCCCAATACTTCATGTACATCTGAGATAATCATAAAGGCATCCTGGTCAATTCCATAAACCATTCTCTTCAGTTTTGTCAGTTCAGCCCGGCTTATTATGCAATAAAGAACATCTTTTTCTTCTCCCGTATACCCTCCGTAACCATTGAGAACAGTCACACCCCGGTCCAGTTCATCCATAATTCTCTTCATTATTTTCCGGGGTTCCTTTGAAATAATAAAGGCAGCTTTTTTATAATTAAGCCCTTCCTGAACCAGATCTATAGTTTTTCCATTTATAAAAATACTGATTGCAGCATATAAAGCAACTTCTGCATTAAAGAAAATACCGGCCAGTAAAACAACAATCCCATCTGCCAGTAACAGGCCCTTACCCATGCTCAGGTTTGTAAAATGATTTACCAGGGCAGCAATCATATCAGTCCCGCCGGTTGTTCCTCTTGAGAGAAATACAATCCCCAGGCCGATTCCCCCGACAACACCCCCATAGATTGTGGCGAGTAAAAGGTCTTCTGTCAAAACCGGTAATGAGCCCTGAAAAACATCTATAAAAACAGAAAATAAGGCCATACCATAAAGAGTCCGCGGCCCGAAAGAACGGCCCAGATACTTTATCCCGGCTATAAACAATGGAACATTCATCACAAAAGTCATCAGGCCGATAGGCCATCCGGTAAAGTAATAGATAATAGTCGCCAGACCACTTATACCCCCTGCAACAATTTTATTCGGAATAAGAAATACTGTCAGGGAAATAGCCAGTAAAGCAGAACCAAATGTTATTCCTACATAATCCAGTATAATCTGTCTCTTTTTTTTCATTTTATATACACCCTGTTATATGTTTTTTTCTTCTAAATAGTTCCCGTAAAACCAGAAAAACAAACAATGGCAATGCAGTCATTCTCTTCACCCTTTCAGGTTCCTGTATCAACCTGAACAACCATTCCAGGCCTGCCTTTTGCATCCAGACCGGAGCCCTCCTTACTTTTCCTGCCAGGACATCAAATGAACCTCCTACTGCCAGGGCTGCCCCTATATCCACCAGGGGTAAGACTTCATTCAGAAATTTTTCCTGCAAGGGACTACCCATCCCTACATAAAGTATATCTGGTTTTTTACTCTTTAATTCCTCTACAAGCTGTTTTTTTAAATCTTTATCCAGATATCCATGATGTGAACCGGTTATTTTGATTGCAGGAAATTGTTCCCTGATTTTTCTGCAGGCAGTATCAACAACTCCCGGCTTACTTCCCAACAAATAGACGGAATAAGCTCTCTCTGCTGCCAGTTTTAAGCTCTCCTTCATCAAATCAATTCCTGCAACCCTCTCCGCAACTGGATTCCGGAGTAATTTTGAAGCCAGCAGCACACCGGCTCCGTCAGGAACACTTAAAGCTGAGTTATTTATTATTTCAGCCAGTTCCCGGTCTTTTTGGGCCCGTACGATCATCTCTGCATTGGGAGTAACAATCATAGAATTAGCCCTGTCTTTTACATAGTTATCTATGATCTCAACTGCTTCTTTCATGGTAATGTTATTGATCCTGATTCCAAGTATCTTTATATATTCTGCCATCTTACCCATCACCTGACAATTAAGCTTTCAATATCCTTTAAGGAGTAGTGGAAGAATCCTTTATCAGTTCATATACTTCCAGAGCACTTTTAAAAGAAAGCCCGGCAAATAGATCCCGCTTATTATACAGGGCTTTTTTAAATTTCTCATGATTATCCCATAAAGACATGGAAACACGATATAATTCTCCACTGTCCATAGCTGTAATCCCCACACTGGAATTAATGCCCAGGGCATCAAGAAAACCCTTAATCTTTGGATCATAATCAACAGCAATAAAGGGAATCCCGCTGAGAACAGAAAAAATAATGGAATGTAAGCGTACCCCCCAGAAAAAATCTATCCCCTGATATTTTTTTAAAAGACCCAAGGGAGAATCCTCTTCTTCAATAAAAACCTCACCCGGAAATTTGCCGGCAAGTAAACCTTTCAGTCTATTGCTTATCTCCAGGTCTTCTCTCCGGTGTAACGGCAATATCATTATATCCGCCTCTATTTCCCCGGCGAATTTTGCCAGGGCCTCTGAAAAGGGCACTAAATAATCATTGGAAGCCCAGGGCCGGACAGATACACCCACCAGTGCCTTATCTTTATTACGTTCATCAGCAGTAAGCCCATCAAGCACATTTTTCAGGACAAATACCGGATCAGCAGTCAGTCTGATCTTTTCAGGATTTACTCCCCATTTGAGCAATAATTCCCTGGAATCAGCATCCCTCACAGATATATAATCAGACCTGTTCATAACATATTTTATACACCTTTGATAAAATCTGCTCTTTACAGGGCCAATTCCCTGGGCAAAGAAAGCTGTTTTCTTACCCATCATTTGAGCCAGAAATACCTGTCCCAGATAAAACGGTATGCTTTTCCTTCCGGTAATATCCTGTAACAAACTCCCCCCTCCGCTAATAAAAAGATCACATTTTTTTACGGCCTTTATGATCTCCAGGATGTTATTGCGGTTAACCGAAGGCACCTGATACCTTTTTTCTGTTAGAGCAGGATTCCCGGAAATGATTATTATTTCCAGGTCCTGATCTATAGTTTTAAAAAGGGCTGTTAGAGCCATCAATATTGCCTCATCACCCAGATTATCAAAACCATAATAGCCTGACAAAATTATGCTGGACATATGCTCAGCCTCTTTTCCTATCCAGATACTGGATTAAATAACGAAAGAGAATTACCAGTATAATTCCTCCCAGAAATCCTATCCAGATACCGTGAAATGTCCGGACTAAAGAAACAATAAGGGGAGTATGAATATGTGAAAAGGTATTCAGTATATTTATCTGGGCAATTGCAGCCAGAATAATTAAAGGATAATAATACAGCTTATATCTGCCTCTATCCGCCAGTACCAGGCCGATAATAAAACAGGGGTGTCCAATGATTTCTTTGAAGCGGGGCCTGATAAATAAAAATCGTTCTAAAAGATCTCTGGCCATTACTTCTATTTTTGTAATTTGTATAAGCGGATTATTACCGGTTCTTGTTATATAAATGAGGCCGCCAACAGCCAGTACAGCACACAATAACAGGTGTTTTATCCTTATTTCTTTATCCAGTAATTCAGTGATTTTATTGAAATAACTGTCTCCAGACATGCTGACATATTGGGAAAAATAGTATATTGAAACAAGGAGCACAGGTAATATAAAGGATAACTTTACACCGGCAAACTGGTCTACATTCAGGATAAAACTGATATGGGCCAATGATGCTGCCAGAAAAACTGCCCCCAGCAGTGAAATAAAACAGGCCTTTAAAAATCTCAAAAGCCAGCCTTTACCCCTTCCCTCTAAGAACTGGGTGATAATTGCCAGTGATGGAAAGACTATTGCAGCTCCAAGGGCCAGTATTTTTCTTAAGAATAATTCCTTACCGGTAAATATTAAAAAGAGCTGTCCCAGTAATCCTGCTATCATAAACAGGAAATAGTATTTATCATTCCTAAATGAAAATATATATGCTAAGAGTAATACCCCTGCCAGAATAATACCAGTCCCTGTCATGACCAGCAAAATATAATGACTCTGATATTTACTGTAAGTCTGCAGACTACCGGTTCTATAGCCGGCATCCTTAAGAGCATCTGTCAGCTTTTTTACAAAGCTAATGGTCCGCTCTTTAGGGCTTATATTATTCTTTTCCTCCAGAAAAGGTTTCAGGTACAGTAAGCGCACATTCCTTTCCCTTACTGCCCGCATGTATCTTTCAATAATGTCCCGTTCATCATAATTATCCCTTTCATCCATCTCCTTTTGTTGAATACTATGTACCCTTAATAAATTAAAATCTGTCAGGTGAGCCAGGGAATAAGCACCATTTTGTCTGGCTATAAAAGGTTCAATCATACCGAATAGTATATAATTATTGTTCATTATCTCAGCCGTTTTTCTTAAATCATCTTTACTATCTTCTTTATATCCGGTTATTTCTTCACCGGCAAAGATTATCAAATACGGTGAAAGTTCTTTCATCATATTCCAATAATATGAATTATCCAGAATATTATTATAAAACCTGGGGATTATTTTCAGCCCTGTTTTCTCCAGCTCTGCAATTAACTCCCGGTCAAAGCCCAGACAAAGATCCAGGTATTTTGAATTCCAGTTTTTAAAGAAAAGAACCAGTTGTTCATCATTTAGCTCTATCCCGATTTTGTATTTATCAACCCATTCAGGTACAGAAAGCCTGAATTTTCTTATAAATTCTTTGTTGTATGTAACAAAAAAAGCAGAGTCATCATTATACGGAAAAGATGCCAGTATTGGATTAAGCCAGCCTGTTAGGGAATAGCTCCTTTTCAGTTCATTAGCCGTTATAAGCTGGCCCTCTCCTTTATTGAGAAGCTGGCGGATAGTATCAGGGTATATAGCGACAGCTGTCAGGCCATTATCCTGTAGTGTTTTAATATACTCCATCTGATTAACATTCAGCATCTCCAGGGCTTCATAATCCATTATCAATTCAACACCATTAACTGACTTCTCTACACTATACCTGACGCAGACAGCTGCCATTGAAGCAAGAAATGTTATGATAAATATTGCCAGTAGAAATTTTCTAGTCAATTTTCTCCACCACCTTAAAATTGCTCATATATCCTACTTTTCCCTCCACTGATAACTATAAAGCCATGATCAACCCTGATTGAAGAAATATCCAGTGGTATACCTAATTCCTTTATACTAAAGGAAAAATCAAATCCCTCAATATAGCGCTTCAGGACATTTACAGGTATATTCAGATTCTCAATCTGAAAATGCACAGGGACAAAATATATATCTTTATTATCATTGAGGACTAAGTTCCCGCTTAACTGTACATTGAAAAACATACTGAGGAACTCAATTTTCCCCAGTAAGATAATTTTTTCCGGACTTATTTTAAGCTGAAAATCCTTTAGAACACCATATTCTGCCCTGAAATAGTTATTAATGGCTTCTTCTGTTATAATTGCTTCCAGTAGTGTGTTGATACCGGAAAAGCCATTCTTCTTAAGAATTATATCCTGATAACTGAGCCTTATTTCTTTCACATAGAGATTGTTTACCAGAAGACCCTCTGTTTCCAGCTCAAGTTGATCTACCTTGCCTGAAAGTATTTTCAAAGCCGGAAATGTTCTTATCTCAACTTTTATATCATCAATACTATCTGCTTTATCATAGAAAAGCTTTTTTAGAAAACCGGCAGCCAGGGCAGGTAAACAAAGCTCTGAGAGTATAAAAATCAGCAGCACTACAGATATTAAAATACAAATAAACTTTTTTCTGTTTTGCACCTTTATACTCCCTTCAGATAAAATTACGCTTTTAGAGTGAGGAGCTGCTCTCTTCTATATTTCATTACTCTGTTGTGAGATCAGATAAGCCTCTATAAAATCATCCAGATATCCGTCCATTACTTTTTTGATATTACCCTCCTCAAAATTGGTTCTGTGGTCTTTGATCAGATTATATGGATGAAAGACATAAGAACGGATCTGATTGCCCCAGGCTATTTCTTTATTTTCACCCTTCAATTCATTGATTTTTTCTGCATGTTCTTCCTCCATCAGTTTTAGTAACCGGGATTTTAATATTGTCAGGGCCATTTTTTTGTTTTTGTGTTGTGATCTTTCATTTTGACACTGGACTACTATACCTGTTGGAAGATGTGTTATTCTGACTGCAGAATCGGTTTTATTAACATGCTGGCCGCCTGCACCGCTGGCCCGGTATGTTTCAATTACCAGATCATCAGGGTCTATCTCCACCTCCAGGTCTTCCTCAATTTGCGGTGTAACATCTACAGATACAAAAGAGGTATGCCTCCTCCCTGAAGAATCAAAAGGTGAAATCCTGACCAGACGGTGAACCCCTTTTTCACCTTTCAGGTATCCATAAGCATAATCACCTTCTACCAGGATTGTAACACTCTTGATACCGGCTTCCTCTCCAGGTAAAAAATCAAGTGTTGTCAACTCATAGCCATTATTTTCGGCCCAGCGGGTATACATTCTCAATAAATTCTCTGCCCAGTCCTGGGATTCTGTACCGCCTGCTCCCGGATGAATGGATAAAATAGCATTATTGGCATCATATTTGCCGCTCAGTTTAAGTTTAAACTCCAGTTTTTCCAGTAAACCCGTCAATTCAGATAATTTTTCTTTATACTCTTCCTCAAGCTGTGAATCCTCACCCTCTTCAGCCATCAGCTCTTCCAGAACTTCCAGTTCTTCATAATGATCACGGAGAGAATTCAGTGTTGTAATCCTGTCTTTAACCTGTTTTGCTTTTTTGGATATCCGCTGTGCTTCCTCCTGATCTTCCCAGAAAGCAGGTTCAGCCATCTTTCTTTCCAGTTCATCTCTGGTTTTCAGAAGATTAGCCAGGTCAAAGAGCATCACTCAAATCATCTATTCTTTTTTTCAATTCTTTTAAAGTATCTTTATTGTTCTCGGCAATCATTATTTCTCCTCCTTATTTATTATGGTAAATATCATATCCTATCTGACACTCCCCTTGTTTTAACGCCCGCAGCATTTCTTGTATTTCTTTCCACTGCCACAGGGACAGGGATCATTCCTGCCTGTTTTATCATGTTTAACGACTGGCCGGGCTTTCTGCTCACCTTTTTCCTGGTTTGTACTGTACTGCCGGGTATTGTTCTGATGATACTGCAGGTTCTGCCTGCCAACAGGATCCAGGTGAGGAGAATCCTTTCTGAGTTCAATCCTGAAGAGGTTTACCAGAATATCCTCCCGGATTGAACTGGTCATCTCATTAAACATATCATATGATTCAAACTTGTATTCAGTTAACGGGTCTCTCTGGCCATATGCCCTCAGGCCAATCCCGTGGCGGAGCTCATCCATATTATCAAGATGACTCATCCATTTGCGGTCAATAGTGAGAAGTGCAACAAATTTACTGAGCCTGAGCATCATCTCTTTTCCTAATTTTTCCTCTTTCCTCAGGTAAGTTTTCTCTCCTATTTCGTACAATTTCTTCACTATTTCTTCCCGTTTTAATCCCTGCAGCTCTTCTGCTTCTGGCAGAGAAAGAAAATTATATTTCTCAAAATAGCTGATCAGTCCAGCTAAATCCCAGTCATCTGGATGAATATCCTGTGAGATATAGATATCTACTATATCTTCTATATTTTTCTCAAGCATACCCAGTATGATTTCCTTCAAATCTTCAGAAAAGAGCACTTCCCGTCTCTGGCTGTAGATTATCTCCCTCTGCTTATTCATGATATCATCATATTCCAGAATTGCTTTTCTGATCTCAAAATTACGCCCTTCTACTTTTTTCTGGGCCCGCTCCAGTGATCTCGTTATTATGGGGTGTTCAATGGGTTCACCTTCCTGCATTCCCAGTTTATTCATAATACCGCTTATATTCTCTGAACCGAACAATCTTAAAAGATCATCTTCCAGGGAAACATAAAATTGCGAAACACCCGGATCTCCCTGACGTCCTGAACGTCCACGCAGCTGATTATCAATCCGGCGGCTTTCATGTCTTTCTGTACCAAGAACAAATAATCCGCCCAGTTCTTTTACCCCTTCTCCCAGAACAATATCTGTCCCCCGGCCGGCCATGTTGGTAGCAATAGTAACACTCCCTTTCTGTCCGGCATCTTTGATAATATCAGCTTCTCTCTCATGATTTTTGGCATTCAGAACATTATGGGGAATGCCATATCTTTTTAACCTTCTGCTCAATTCCTCAGATTTATCGATATCAACAGTGCCTACCAATACAGGCTGGCCCATTTTGTGGAGCCCAATTATTTTCTTAACAACAGCATCAAACTTCTGCTCTTCGGTTGCGAAAATGAGGTCAGAAAGGTCTTCCCTTATCATGGGCCTGTTTGTAGGAATAACCACTACATCCATCCCATATATTTTGATAAACTCTTCTTCCTCTGTTGCAGCAGTACCTGTCATTCCAGCCAGTTTCCCATACATTCTAAAATAATTCTGGTAGGTAATACTGGCAAGGGTCTGGCTCTCCTTCTTAACTATTACCCCCTCTTTGGCCTCAATAGCCTGATGAAGGCCTTCACTATACCGTCTTCCTTCCATAACTCTGCCGGTAAATTCATCGACAATCTTAATCTCTCCATCTTTGACTATATAATCCCTGTCTTTTTTCATCAGGGTATGTGCCCTCAGGGCCTGATTCAGCTGATGAGTAAGTTTAAAATGTTGATTATCAAAGAGATTGTCTATTCCCAGCATTTCCTCTATTCTGTGAATACCTTCTTCAGTAAAATTAGCGGTATTATTCCTTTCATCAACCTCATAGTCCCGGTCTTTTACCAGCCGTGGTATTACCCTGTTGAATTTCGTATAGTCTTTTGTAGATTCCTGAACAGGACCGGAGATAATAAGAGGTGTTCTTGCTTCATCAATAAGTATGCTATCCACCTCATCAAGGATAGCATAATTTAACTCTCTCTGTACAACCTCTTCAGGATTTAAAGCCATATTATCCCTTAAATAATCAAATCCGAATTCATTATTTGTTCCATATGTTATATCACAACGGTAGGCCTCTCTCCTCTGGTCTGCAGTCATACCACTCAGAATAACACCTACAGTCAAGCCCAGAAAGTTATATATCTGCCCCATCCATTCACAATCTCTTCTGGCCAGGTAATCATTAACAGTAACTATATGGACACCTTTGCCGGTCAGTGCATTCAAATATGCAGGCAGAGTAGCTGCCAGGGTTTTACCTTCTCCTGTCTTCATCTCAGCTATTCTACCCTGGTGCAGGACAATCCCCCCAATCAGCTGGACATCAAAGTGGCGGAATTTCTGGGGTGTAGACCTCTGGGCTGCTTCTCTCACAACAGTAAATGCTTCCGGCAAAAGATCATCAAGGGTTTCACCTTCAGAAAGTCTTTGGCGGAATTCTGTAGTCTTATTTTTCAATTCCTGGTCACTTAGTCTCTGCATATCTTCTTCCAGGGCATTTATTTTATCCACTATCGGCAGAATCTTTTCCAGTTCTTTGGTATTCTCATCTTTAAAGATATTTTTGATAAACTTCAACATTTATAATATACCACCTTTTATAATATACCACCTTTAACTAATAGTGT
>JAAYLO010000001.1 GCA_012521855.1 Halanaerobiaceae bacterium | reverse complement strand
TTTCCCACCAGGCTCTGGACAATGAAATTTTTGTAGTGGTGTTCCTGTTCCATGAAATCCTTTAATTCTTTTTCATTAATTATAGTATAAACCCCCTGGCCTGCATTACTGTAAGGGTTTTTAACAACTGCATGATTTCCAAACCTGTTTACCCATAGTGGAATCTCTTTCAGATTAACATTCACAATTGTCTCTGGTGTAAAAATCTTCAGGCCTGCTGCTCCTATCTCTGCATTAAACATATCATAAGCTTTGGCTGCAATCAGCTTATTTCTTCCCCCTGCCAGGCAGGCTATCAAGGGATTATATATAAACGTCTTTGTATTTACAGGAATCCTGGTCCATGGTTTCTGTGTCACATAACGGAAAGCTACCCGGATAGGTATCCAGTTTTTATTACTATCTCTCAGTTCCATGACTCCATTTACAAATCTGAGGGAAGGATCCTCATCACCAAGAAATGAAGAAACCAGGTAAACCTCCTCTCCGGTCAATTCAGCAAGAACCGCTGCATAGCCGGAAACTTCCATGTAATTTTTATCATAAATAACAGCCAGTCTGCCTTTTGGCAGCCTTTTCGAATTTATAAGCGGAAGAAAAGATTCTTCCAGGAGCCTCCTATATCCGCCCATTTCCTGATGTTCATCAATTACAGGCATGGATTTCTGTCCTGAGGGTGATGAGTTTGTCTCGATAACTATCATCTTTTTATTACCCTCAGCTGTCGTAACATGAAAAAGATCAGTCCCGGTCCAGTAAATATACCTGGGTTTATATTCAATCAGTGAGATCAGGTATTCTGGATTTATTAATGGATTAAGGTGGCAATACCTCTCTACGATTCTTTCTTTATCCATATTCATAAAAAAACTGACCAGAGTATGCGCATGGGCATTTATGACCTTTTCATAAAAATGCCTTTCTACCTCAAAAGAATCAGGCTGAATAATCTCAGCCGGTTCGGAAAACCTTATTTTCATAACTCCCTCCAGATATAAAGATTAAAAGCTCCTGTCTTAAGGTATTCTGCTATTTGTCCCCTGGTTTATTTAACCTGAATTTTATATATTTATAGATTTCCTGGGGAATATTTACATCATTACAGGATTCCATTCCCCTGAACATCGGTGAAGAGTTTACTTCACAGACCATAAAGCCCTCCTTATGAAAAAGCAAATCAACCCCTGCCACATCCAGTCCCAGAATCCGTGTTGCTTCCAGGGCAAGCCATTCAATCTCTTCTGTAAGCTCAAAATAGGAAACCCTGCCTCCTGCAGAATAATTTGCCCTATAATCACTATCCCTGGCTTCCCGCAGCATCGAGCCCACTACCCGGCCGCCGACAACAAAAATCCGCAGATCCTTCCCGTAACTGGTCATTATCATTTCCTGAAGTATAATATTCATGTTTGGATTGGCAATCTCCACAATACGGGCAATATTTTCAAACATGGTCATATTTTCAGCTAAAAAAACGCCTCTTCCAAGGGAACCGGAAAGTGTTTTTATGATCATCGGGAACCCCATATGCTTTTTGATATGCTCATAATCAACCGGAAATTTCAGTAACATGGTCTTTGGCACCGGGAGTTTGCTCTCTGCCAGTATTTGATGAGTATATAGTTTGTCTCTGACAGTTTCTATACTGACGGATGAATTAACACTGAAAACCCCCTGTCTCTCCAGATGCCTTATTACTGCGAGGGCGAAATAGGAAGTACCTGCCCCCATGCGCGGTAATACAAAATCCGGTAGTGCTGCCTCTTTGTCGTCAACAAAGATACTTTGCCTGCCTTCACTGGTGACAATTATATCAATCTGTTCGGGCCTGTATACACTTATTTCAATTCCTGCTTTTTCTGCTTCCTCCAGAAATCTCCTTGTTTCATAATGTTCTTCAGTCAATTCAGATTCCTTTACTTTATATATAATCCAGCCTCTCATAATTCCTCCTGTCTTTACCGTTACTGTTCTTTAGTATTAATATATACTTAAATGATGAAAATATCAATAATATTTTTTCAATAATGTAAATTACTGGCAAGTATAAAAGTGTACTTCAGCCTCTTCCTGTCTCCAGACTGTGTTTTATCAATTTCAGGCAGAGATAACAATCACCTAAAGCCCTGTGTTCCTGATCCTCCTTACGGAGATGGGCAGTAGCCTTTTCCAGGCTCATATATCTATCTGAATTATGAAAGTCCATTACATTATACATTAGACATTCATAATTTACATCGATATTAAAGGTCTGCCTGATCATCCTGGCGTCAAATTCGGCATTATAGGCAATCATTATCCTGTCGTTCAGGTTCTCCCTTATTTTCTCTCCTACTGACCCTATGGACGGGGCATCTTTCACCATGGAATCAGATATTCCATGTATCCTTTCTGCTTCAGGGGGTATACTGATTCCGGGATTAACCAGTGTATTCAACAGGACTTTACCATCAAGGTCAATGATGGCAATTTCCACTACCCTGTCATTATTCCCCAGGCCGGTAGTCTCAGTATCTACCAGACAGTATTTTTGCTTATTCTCCAGCCATCTTTTCCTTTTCTCTATAGCACTCTCTCTGGACATCAATTACTCCTCTCTATGCCGTTTTACTTTTAAAGATATCTCTGCAGGGTTTTTCTCACTGCATCTTTACCGGCAATCATTTCTTTGAAATATCCCTCTATCTTTTCCCCCAATCCAATCTCATAAAGATCTATTCCCATAATACTCTCCTCTGAAAGGATAGGCCGCAAACTATCCCCGACAGAATCAGGATTGGCAAATTCAACAGACTTCAAATATCCTCTCAATTCTTCCAGCAGGGGATCAGGGCTCAATTCCATTTTTTCGCCATTATCATCAAGCCCCAGCAGGTATCTGCACCAGCCGGCCAGGGTCAGTGGAATATACTGCAGATCCCGGGGGTCAAGGCCTTCCCTCTGGACGTAGGCCTTGATGGTCTCTCCAAACCTGATGCCCACTTTCTGAGAGGTATCAGTAGCAATCCTCTGGGGTGTATCAGGTATATATGGATTTGTCAGCCTCTCCCTGATAACCTCATCAATAAACTTCTCAGGATCCAGGACACCGGGGTCTACCACAACAGGCAGGCCCTCTTCATAGCCGATTTTTTCAACCAGTCTGCGCAATTCATTATCTCTCATTTCATCTGCTATGAGATCATAGCCAAGGAGGCAGCCGAAAACAGCCAAAGCAGTATGCAGTGGATTCAGGCAGGTAGTTACCTTCATTTTTTCAACCTTGTTTACTGTCTCCCGGTCAGCAAAAATCACCCCGGCCTCCTCAAAGGGCATCCTCCCATTGGGGAATTTGTCTTCGATAACTAAATACTGTGCTGCTTCTGCATTAACAAATGGAGCTATATAGGTATTTTTACTGGTCCTGATTATCTCAGTATCTTCAAAACCAGCCAGTTTCAATGATTCCCTTACAGTTTCAGACGGCCTAGGTGTTATCTTATCTATCATTGACCAGGGAAAAGATACCTTCTCTTCATCATTTATATAATCAAGAAATTCCTCTTCCACCAGGCCGTTTTTCACCCATTCTCTGATTATTGTTTCCATGGAATCATGGAGTACTCGGCCATTTTGTGAACAGTTGTCCATACTGACAAAAGCCAGCGGAAGTTTACCATTTTTATATCTTGTATATGTTAATGCAGCCACCCTGGCTATCGTATGTACTGGTTTTTCCGGACCCTTTTTCATATCTTCCAGGACGAAATCAAAATACTCACCGGACATATTTTTCAGCCTATAGCCCTTTTCTGTTATAGTGAAACTGACCATCTGTAAAGAAGGTTTTTTAAAAATTTCCTTCAGGCGGTTCCAGTCTTCACCCTTCAAGGGATCAGCATGCAGCCCCTCACTTATGCTGGCAACTAGTTTCTTTTCCAGACTGCCGTCAGGATTCATGATTACAAGGAGAGCAAGATTATCATATGGTTTATATATCCTGTCAATTAATTCATGGTCAAAGCTTTCTGCAGCTATTATCCCTGTATCACTCAGTCCTTTATTCAGAAGGTCCTGCTGCAAGACAGCAATAAAACCCCGGAATATATTACCGGCACCAAAATGTAACCAGACAGGGTTTTCCATAGTATTTCTGAGGACTTTATCATAATCAAAATCCGGTGTCTCTATACCGGCATCTCTCCATTTCTCCTTGCTTTTGATGTCCTCTATACATAATCTGTACATCTTCTTCCCCCATTCCGGATTTGTTTATTTTATTGTATTAATAACTATTCATTATAAGTCTGTAAAATCCTCTTTTAGGTTTTCAGATTATATCTCTGTATATTTTTATCATCCTCTCTTTCATCAAATGAAGATCTCCATCGGTAGAATCCTTATTCTCCATTATATCAAGTACTGGCAGAATATTTTCCAGTATATTTTTATCACTTATCTCCCTTTTTAATCTCTCCCTTGATACGGCTTTCAGGCTGATATTATAGGAATACTTGATCATCTCATTCAACAAATCAAATAGTGCATATTTATCGTTTTCCTGCTTTACTTTCCTGTATATCCCGGCAAGCCTTCCATTCCTCTTTCTCCAGTATTTAAGGGAATAAAATATTATGAATCCTGTAATTATGATTATAATCAGACTGTACACCGCTGTTCCCAGATCTGCCCTTTTGATCTTTACAGTAAGATAATCACTATCATCTGCAAGGGCATAGCTAAGCTGCTCTATTCTGATAGTTTCTACCGCCTCTTCTGACTGTGTTATATCTAAAGAGTCCTCACCAGAGAATCCGGCTTCACCCTTTACTTCGATCTCTGCTCCCCTGATGAAAACTTTTTCATAACTCTCTGTTTCAGGATTAAAATAGGGTATTTCTATTGCCGGTATCTCCAGTTTTCCGGACCTTTCGGGTACCAGTATTATTTCAAGTTCTTTACTGGCAAAATACTCGCCATTTCTGATCTCTTCCACCCTGTTTTTTTCTGTCTCATAAACAGAAAAACCGGGAATATTTCCTTCAAAAAGGCCGGTCAGATTGTCCAGATTACAAGTACCGCTCAGCTTGACCTTCAGGGTCAGTGAATCACCATATTCCACTTCATTTTTGCTAAAGAGACTGCCAGCCTCCAGTTTCCCTACAAGGCCCCTGAAATTTTCAGGTTTTCCCTCTTCCGGCAGTGCTTTTACTACAAACTCCAGGGGCTCTGTCTGTAAATATACCGTCCGGTAAGAATCGAAGAAACCCCCGGTACTTACATTAACCTGCAGATTGACAGCAGGTATTGTAAATACTCCTGTGCCGGCAGGTGTCAATATATATTTTTTGACATCATATTTCACATACCTCTTCCCATTCAGGACCAGGTAATTTCCCCTTAACTGGTCCTGGGAAATCTCCCTGGTTACAAAACCAGTGAAATCAGGCTGGCTGGTAAAGCCATAACCTTCCAGATTGTATCTGGAATAAAGCTCATAATTTAAAGCAATCTTTTCTCCGAAATATAGCTCTTTTCTATTAACATCGGTTCTGAGGAACAGGTCGCCAATCTCTTCGCCTGCTGGTTTATTTCCTTCTCTGACCGAAAGCTGTAACTCATTGGACTCATATCTCTTCCCATTATACTCTATAATGGCCTTTAGAGAAAAGTCTCCCTCTGCCAGGGGCATGATCAGATAATTATAACTCAGCGTCTGGCTGAACCTGCCATTGACAATATGGGTGGAAAAGGAACTGCCCTGGCTTAAAGTATCAAAATTCTCCAGACCCTGAATCTCGATGACTTTCGCACCGCTGGCATTCTCTATCACCAGGACAAGATTGGTACTGACCCCTTTTTGCAGGACTGTATCATCAATATTCAGCTGAAACCTCGGCTCCTCAGTATCTGCAGCCATTACCGTTAAAAACAGCAAAGTAGAAAAAAGCAATATAATCTGTATTTTTATCCGCTTTTTGCTTTTACCAGTCATATTTCTCCTCCTTTACAGCACCCCGGTAAATAGACTGATTGTTTTTGAGGCTTTCTTCCTCTGCCTTTTCCAGCATCTCCAGGATCTGTTTGATCTCCTCTAGATTCTGCCGGCTGTCTTGATTAGCTGATGAACCCTTTTCCTGTGCTCCCTCTTCCTGTTTCCCTTCTTTCTCTATTTCTTTAGAATCCTGCTCATTTTCATCCTTTTTTTCATCCTGGTCCTGCTCATTCTGTTCTCCGTTTCGCTCCTGCTCATTCTGTTCTTCATTTCCGTTCTGTTCATTCTGCCTTTCATCATGCTCACTATCTTCATCATTTGAATTACTATTCTTTTTTTCCCGATTACCGTTTTCATTATCTTGATCTTCTTCCCCCTGGCGGCTTTCATTTTCCTGTTCACTCTGGAGCTCTTCCAGCAATTTTTTAATATACTCATAATTGTATTTTAGCCGTAATTCCTGAGGGTATTTTATAATCCCTTCTTTATAAATCTCCAGCAGCTTCTCATAAGAGCTTATCTTCTGCAGCGGGTCTTCCTCCCCCTCTGCCAGAAAAAAGATACTGCTCCCCATCAGGAGATATTTTTCAGGGCTGTCCGGGCCCAGCCGGTAAAATTCAAGGGCTTCCAGGTAGTCAGCTTTCTTATAACTGATATTACCAAGATTATAATTGATCCTTTTTTCCCGGGCTTTTATACTTAAAGCTTTTTCATAAAACTCCCTGGCTTCATCATATTTATCCTGATAGAACAGTTCATTGCCTCTCCTGATCAATCCCTCAGCACGGTGAGCATATATTTCAAATCCGCTCAGAATAATCACTATACAGATGAGAATAATTATATAT
>JAAYLO010000244.1 GCA_012521855.1 Halanaerobiaceae bacterium | reverse complement strand
CCCATATATTCTGCAAAATTTATTACAAAACAGGTTTTCCCCACATTAGGCATTCCTGCAACAAGACATTCACTCACTTTCCATTTCCTCCTCAAAAAGCAAATCTTCTCTGGTAATATACATCAGGCTGTTTCTATCTATATTTTTAATATTTATAACCCTGCTGGCATGACGCCTTATTGATTTTTCAACCAGGTTTCTGACTGTACGGGCATTCCCATTGATTACTTCTTTACTTCTAAGTTTCGTTAAGGCTCTATATATATAATGTTTACTGGCTTGATCGAGAATATATTCTTTTTCTGCATACATTAATTCAGCAATTTTTATCAATTCATCCAGGCTGTAGTCCGGAAAATCCAGTTGTATCGCAAAACGTGAAGCAAGACCTGGATTAGTCTTCAGAAAATGATCCATCTCTCTTCTATATCCTGCAAGTATTATAACCAGGTTGTCTTTATGGTCTTCCATGGCCTTAACCATAGTATCTATTGCTTCCTTCCCGAAATCCTTTTCTCCTCCCCTGGCCAGGGAATAAGCCTCATCTACAAAAAGAACCCCCCCTATTGCTTTTTGAATAAGCTTCCTGGTCTTTTGCGCTGTATGTCCGATATATTCTCCAACAAGGTCTGCCCTTTCTGCTTCAATTATCTCACCTTCATTAAGAAAACCTATTTCCTTAAAGATCCGGGCTATAATTCTGGCCACAGTGGTTTTGCCGGTACCAGGATTTCCCTTAAATATCATATGCATTACAACCGGAGAGCTTTTTAGACTAAATTTTTTCCTTAATTCCTGGACCTTAATGTATGCAATATATTCTTTGATGGTCTTTTTTACTGTTTTAAGACCTATTAATGAATCCATCTCTTTTAACAGCCGGTCAAGGTTTTCTTCTTTCCCTGTATCTGTTTTATTTACTACAGGCCCCGTATCATAATCCCTCTCAATTAAAATTAATTTCTCCCTTTTGTTTAAATATTCTATCTTATCTGGACCATTGGTTAAGGCATTAAAGGCTTCAGAGATACTGATCTCTCCCTTTTTAAAACGCTCAATAATAAGATATTCTGTCAGATTACCTTTATACCCCATTAATAATCACCTGTATATTTATACTACATCTATATACTATGTAAGTACAGGAAATATTGTTACTATTTTAAAAGCAAAAAAAAAGGCCCCGGTCCGGCCATATAATACCATATAATAATTAAAAGGAGTATTGCCATTTATCAATTAATTCTATAATCTTCTCATATACCATATCCCCGTCAAGAGTGGATAAATTAAACCAGTTGATATCCTTTTCCCGTTTAAACCAGGAGATTTGACGCTTGGCGTAGTTCCTTGTATTTTTCTTTAAAATCCTCACAGCTTCTTCCAGAGAATATTTTTGTTCCAGATAACCTATGATCTCTTTGTATCCAAGACCTTGAAAGGCAGTAATGCTTAGATTATAGCCGAGTTCAAATAAGTTCTTTATCTCCTCGACCAATCCTTTTTCTATCATCAGGTCAACCCTTTTATTTATCCTGGAATACAGCTCTTCTCTATCCCTGATCAGGCCAATTTTTAATGTATTATATCTGGACGGTCTTTCTTCCTGTTTCCTCATATAATATGAATAATTGTATCCGGTTTTTTCATAGATCTCTATTGCCCTGATGATTCTGCGGCGATCATTTGGATGCAATTTTTTTGCCAGCTCAGGGTCAATCTCTTTCAGCCTGTCATGGAGGTATTCACTCCCATATCTATCTGCATCTCTTTCCAGACTATAGCGTAATTCTTCATCTTTCTCCATCTCAGGGAAAAGAAACCCGTCAACAACAGCTTTTATATATAAACCTGTACCGCCAACCAGAACAGGCAGGGCTTTCCTTTCTAAAATCTCTGGTATCAGTATATCAACCCTTTTCTGGTATTCAGCAACAGAAAATTCCTCATCAGGATTAATAATATCAATAAGATGATGTTTTATATTTTCCCTTTCTTTTAATCCAACTTTTGCTGTACCTATATCCATATAACGATAAATCTGCATAGAATCTGCTGAGATAATTTCTCCATTATATTTTTCAGCAATTCTTAGAGACAACTCTGTTTTTCCAACAGCAGTCGGCCCGGTAATAACCAGTAAAGGTAATCTGTCCAATAATACACCTCCTGAACTATTCATCTTCCCATACTTCTGGCAATCTCTTCACTGCTTAAATGAACAATTATGGGCCTTCCATGAGGACACCGATGGGGATTATCAGTTCTGAAAAGATTAATAAGCAATTCTTCCATTTCAATTGTTTCCAGATGCTTACCAGCCTTTATGGCTGCCCGGCATGACATATAGGTGAGCATATTATTAATCATCTCAGCCTGGTTCAGAGTTTTCCCGTTTTTTATTATATTATCTATGAGATCCCTGACTATTACTCTGCCAGGAAGCTCCTTAATTATAAGCGGGAGTTCTGTTATGATAAAACTGTTTATTCCGAATTCCTCCAGTGTAAATCCAAGGTCTTTGAGATTCTCTATATATTTAATCAAAATCTCTTTTTCTTCCAGTGTCAGTTCTACATTAACAGGTACCAGTAATGACTGGCTGACTATACTCTTTTCTTTAAATTTTTTATAATTTTCTTCATACAGTATTCTCTCATGTGCATTATGCTGGTCTATAAGGTAAAGACCATCTGTACCTTCAGCCACAATATAGGTATTCTCTATCTGGCCGAGAATCTTTTTAATCCTTTCAGGCAGCTTTTCTTCTCTTTTATTATCTCCCTTTTTCTGGATCATCTCTTCAGCAACAAATGAGCTATCAACATAATTTTTCTTATAAGATACAGAACTGCTTTTTTTATAATCCTCATCATCAATAACCCGGCCCTTTTTATGTTTTGCATGTGCTAAATTTTCTATAACAGGATATTCAGTCCTTATTATTTTATTTTTTCTGATTTTTTCTTTTTTCTCAGTATCAATGCTGTCTGAAAATACAAAGTGTTCCTGTCTTTTTTCTGAATCTTCATGGGCTTTTTTTGTTTTAAGTTTTGGCGCCAGGTTATATTCAGAAAGGGTTTTCTTTATCCCTTTGCTGATTATCTGTTCTATTATTTCTTCTCTGCTGAATTTTATCTCTCTTTTACCCGGGTGAACATTCACATCAACTAGTATCGGATTCAGTTTGATATTTAAGAAAACGACAGGATATCTGCCTGGCGGTAAAACATTTGAATAAGCATCTTCAACAGCTTTTGACAGACTTCGATTATGTATAGTGCGTTTATTTACGAAAAACAATTCGTATATCCTTGATGAACGGGAATATTCCGGTTTCGCTATAAAACCGCTTATCTGAACATAGCTTTCTTCATAATCTATGGGAATGAGACTGGCTACCAATTCCTCCCCATATAATGTATAGATTGTGTCAAGGAGATTCCCGGTACCGGGTGTTTTCAAAACCTCATTCATGTTATGATAAAGGGAAAACTGGATTTCCGGATAAGCCAGTGCCTCTCTTGTAACTATACTGCTGATATGGCCAAATTCTGTGTTTATCGTTTTCAGGTACTTATATCTGGCCGGAGTATTATAAAAGACATCTGTCACAATGATATCAGTTCCATCTGGTATCCCGGCAGGTGTTTTTTTTATTATCTCACCGCCTTCCAGTCTCAGAAAAGTACCCCTGACAGCTCCTTTGCTCTTGGAATATATATCTATCCTGCTTACAGCTGCTATACTGGCCAGGGCCTCCCCCCTGAATCCCAGGGTCCTTATAGAATAAATATCATTAATACCCTCTATTTTGCTTGTTGCATATCGGGAAAAAGCCAGTTCTATATCATCTTCTAAAATACCATGGCCATTATCCTTAACCCGGATTTTATCCCTGCCGCCATTTTCTATTTCAATTAGTATCCTTGTACTATTGGCATCAATAGAGTTTTCAACAAGTTCCTTGACAATAGAAGCAGGTCTTTCTATTACTTCACCGGCAGAAATTTGATTGGAAACAAATTCAGGCAGTTGTTTAATTATGCCCATATACTATCACCTCATATACTTTCTGGCTTCCTCCTGCAGATTATTGAGAAAATTCATTGCCTCAAGGGGGGTCATCTGCATAATATTTTTACTCAGCAGCTTTTCTATGATCAACCTGTATTCTTCTTCTTTTTTTTCTTCAAACAGGCTGAGCTGGCTTTTCTTTTCTTCATTTTTTCTGTCAGTAAGACTGCTTTCTCTTCTTTCAGTATCATCAATAGTATTCTTGTTTTTTTCTAATTGTTTCAATATCAAACTTGCATTTTCTATAAGCTCATCAGGTAAACCGGCTAATTTTGCAACTTCTATCCCATAACTTTCACTGGCTTTGCCTGGTACTATTTTATGCAGAAAATGAATCCCGTCATTATCTTCTTCAACCAGTACATTATAATTTTTGATCCCCTTGATTTTCTCTTCCAGACAGGTAAGTTCATGATAATGGGTTGCAAATAGTGAACGTGCACCAATTTTGTCCAGGCTGCTGATATATTCACTTACTGCCCAGGCAATACTCAGACCATCATAGGTGCTGGTTCCTCTCCCGACTTCATCAAGAATAATAAGGCTCTTTTCAGTGGCATTATTAATTATATTGGCTACTTCATTCATCTCTACCATAAAGGTGCTCTGACCGGTCGTCAGGTCATCACTTGCTCCGACCCTTGTAAAAATACGGTCTGCAAGGCCTATCTCGGCATGAGAAGCAGGTACAAAACTACCCATCTGTGCCATCAAGACAATAAGGGCAACCTGTCTCATATAGGTCGACTTCCCGGACATATTGGGGCCAGTAATTATAATGAAACGTTGAGAATCATCATCAAGAAAAGTATCATTGGGAACAAAATTACCGGCTGTCATTTTTTCCACAACAGGATGGCGGCCTTCATTAATTTTTATCGTCAGGTCATTTCTGATAAGCGGCTTACAGTAATTGTTTTCAACAGCAGTTAAGGCCAGTGCAGCCAAAACATCCACAACTGCGATGAGATTCGCGGTTTTCCTTATTCTTTCAATATTGTCACCGACTTCATTCCTGATTTCCACAAAAAGATCATATTCAAGGTCATTGACCCTCTCTTCTGCAGAAAGAATCTGGGCTTCTTTTTCCTTCAGCTCAGGTGTAATAAACCTTTCACTGTTTACCAGTGTTTGTTTTCTGGTATAGTCAGCAGGTACTTTACTTAAATTTGGTTTAGTGACTTCAATATAATAACCGAAGACTTTGTTATATCCTACCTTTAAAGAACTGATATTGGTCCTTTCCCTCTCATGTTTTTGCAGATTACTGATCCATTCACGGCCATTCCGCATAATTTCTCTGATTTCATCCAGTTCTTTATTGTAACCATCCTTTATCAGGCCGCCTTCCTTTAGTGATACAGGAGGCTCTTCAACAATTGATTCGCCCAATAAATTTGCAATATCCTCAAGTATATCAAATTCTTCTTTGATTTCAGCAAAAAGTTTTGATTTCAGCAAACCAATATTTTCATAAAGTGCTGGAAGCCTTTCTAAAGAATAGTGTAATGCCTTGAGATCTCTGGCATTTGCCGAGCCATAAGATATTCTTGAAAGAATACGTTCCAAATCATAAATACCATCAATACAATTACGGATTGCCTGCAATAAGATAAAGTTCCGGATAAGTTCCTCAATACTATCCAGTCTTTCTTCGATTTCCTCCTTGTTGATTAAAGGCTGGTTAATCCATTTTTTTATCAGACGCCCGCCCATTGAAGTCTTTGTTTTATCAAGAATCCAGAGAAGACTGCCTTTTTTATTTTTATCCCTGATTGTTTCAGTTAACTCAAGATTTCTGCGGGTTGTAGAATCAATAATCATGAAATCACTGAGATTATAAAATGATATTTTGTTGATATTATTAAGGGTCCTTTTCTGTGTTTCCTCAATAAACTTCAATACTTCCCCTACACTCAACAAAGCAGCATCATATTCCTCAAGACCAATAGAGGACAGTGATTTTATCCTGAACTGTTTATAAATATATTCTTCTGCAATCTTATGATCAGTTATAGTGGAATTATTAATATAGATTTTGTTTTTCTCACAGATATTCCGGAATACTCTGTGCCCTTTAATGTACTCATCTACTATCAGCTCTCTGGGCTGAATCCGGTCAATCTCATCCCAGAGTTTTTCCAGTAACTTTTCTTCAATTTCTGTTACATAAAATTCTCCAGTAGAGATATCTATATAGGAAAAACCGAGCTTATTACGGTCAAATATTGCCGCAGCCAGAAAATTATTATCCTTATTTTTCAGTATATCATTATCAATTACCGTCCCGGGTGTTATAACACGTATAACATCCCTTTCCACAAGGCCGTCAGCTTCTGCCGGATCTTCAAGCTGCTCACAAATTGCAACCTTAAATCCATTATTTATCAGTTTTGAAATATATGAGTCAGCTGAATGATAAGGAACACCCGCCATTGGTGCTCTTTCACCGCCACCCTTATTCCGGGCAGTTAAAGCCAGATCAAGCACCCTGGCAGCTATTTCAGCATCTTCAAAAAACATCTCATAAAAGTCACCTAAACGAAAAAAAAGTATAGCATCCTGGTACTGTTTTTTTATCCTGAGATACTGCTCCATCATCGGTGTTAGTTCGCTCAACTAAATCACCTCACCAAACAGTGTAAAACTCTGAGCCCTGTTTATTTTGACATTAACAATCTTTCCGATCAAATTATCATCCCTTGGGACAATGACCAGTTTGTTCTTTCTATCTCTCCCCATCAGGGTAT
>JAAYLO010000022.1 GCA_012521855.1 Halanaerobiaceae bacterium | reverse complement strand
GCTTGACGGGATGACTATTATCGGGGAAAAATTCAAGAAAAATGAAGTGTTTGTACCAGAGGTTCTTATTGCCGCCCGTGCCATGAATGGCGGTATGGAAATATTGAAACCTAAACTCGTTGAGGCAGGTGTTGAGTCTATTGGCAAAGTGGTAATAGGTACTGTTAAGGGAGATTTGCATGATATAGGTAAAAACCTTGTGAAAATGATGATGGAGGGTGCTGGTTTTGAGGTAATAGATCTGGGTGTTGATGTCTCTGCAGAGAGTTTTGCAAATGCTGTTGAAGAACATGAACCTGTTATACTCGGTTTATCTGCGCTTCTGACTACAACCATGCCCCAGATGAAGGCTACCATTGAACATCTGAAGGAAAGAGGCTTGAGAGACAAGGTTTATGTGATGGTAGGGGGAGCACCTGTTACTGCAAACTTTGCTGAAGAAATTGGTGCAGATGCTTATTCAAAGGATGCTGCGACTGCTGCCAGTGATGCCAGAAAAGCGGTATCATAAAAAACAATAATAGAAAATACCAGAAAATACTATAGCAGGAGCGAAAAATATGACAGGAAAAGAAAGAATTTACAAAATTATGAAAAATCAAAAAACAGACAAACTGGCCTGGGTACCTTTTGCGGGTGTTCATGCAGGGAAGCTTATTGGAGCGACAGCAAAAGAAGTACTGCAGGATGGAGATAAATTATTCAGGGCTCTGCTGGAAGTAAATAAAATATACCGGCCTGACGGCCAGCCGATAATCTTCGATCTGCAGGTGGAGGCAGAAATACTGGGTTGTGAGCTTAAATGGACTGAAGACGGCCCTCCAACTGTTGCCACTCATCCCCTGTCAGATACGAATGACATACCGGATAAGATTCCCGCTGAATCTGAGGGCAGATTGCCGATGATAATTGATGTTATGCAGAAAATGAAAGCTGAACTGGGAGACAGGACTGCCCTTTACGGCCTGATATGCGGGCCCTTCACACTTGCTTCACACCTAAGGGGTACAAACCTGTTTATGGATATGATTATGGATGTAGATTATGTCAAAAAATTACTTGACTATACCCTCAAGGTAGCAATGGCAATGTCAGATTATTATATCCAGGCAGGTATGGATGTCATTGCAGTTGTCGACCCCATGGTTTCTCAGATTTCACCTGATCATTTCAGGGAATTCTAAAGGGAACCTTTCAGCAGGCTCTTTGCCTTTATCAGGGAGAAAGGTGCCTTATCCTCATTCTTCGTCTGTGGCAATGTCTCTTTCAACATAGAAGAGATGTGTATTACAAATCCTGACAGTATTTCCGTTGATGAGAATGTGGATCTGGCAGCCGCCAAGAAAATCACTGATAAGTATGATATTGTCATTGGCGGCAATATACCCCTGACAACGGTCATGCTCTTTGGTACACAACAGGATAATATGAAGTGTGTAATAGACCTGATTGATTCTCTTGATAATACTGATAACCTGATCATAGCTCCCGGCTGTGATATGCCCTATGATGTGCCTATAGAAAACGCGGTGGCTGTAGAACAGGCTGTACATCAGACAGAACAGGCCAGAGAGATGATTGCCAATTATGAAGCAGTAGAAGATGATATAGAGGTAGAGTTACCGGATTATGACAATCTGGACAAACCCCTGATTGAGGTCTTCACCCTTGATTCAGATACCTGTGCTGCCTGTACCTATATGATGGCAGCTGCCAGTGAAGCTGCGGATTACTTTGGTGATAAAGTCGAAATTGTAGAATACAAATACACCAGCCGTGAAAATATTGCCAGAACGAAAAAAATGGGTGTAAAGAATCTGCCCAGTCTCTATATCAACGGGGAACTGGCTTATCTATCAATTGTACCCAACAGGGCAGAGCTGATAGAAAGGATAGAAAAATGGCTGTAAAGACATATTTTATAGCAGGTTTTTTAGGTTCCGGCAAAACCACATTACTGAATAATCTCTTACAGGACCTCACAGACAAAAAGGCTGTAGTTATCATTAATGAATTCGGCCAGATCAATATAGATGCAAAACTTATTAAATGCACACAGGAGATGGAAATTGCAGAAATTAATAATGGCTCTATCTTTTGCAGTTGTCTATCAGGTTCATTTGTCAAAGCTATTATTGAAATATCAAAATACCAGCCTGATATATTACTGGTAGAGAGTTCCGGCATGTCCAGACCGGGCAGTATAGCAGCAATTCTGGAAGAGCTGGAGAGGCAGAAAAAAGGCGTTATTGATTACCAGGGAATGATAACCCTGATAGATGCCTCCAATTTCCTTAAGCTGGTCGAAACAGTAAATGCCGTCCGGGAGCAGGTGGTATACAGTGATCTGGTCATTATCAATAAGACTGATCTGGCAGAAGAAGATGTAATCACTGAGATAGAGAACAGGATTTTATCCCTGAACCCTGGAGCAGAAATAATAAAAACCCGGTATGCCAGAGTACCCGGTAATATACTTGAACAGAAATATTACGTATCAGCCTATCAGGAGAGGAAAGCTCTCGAGGACTGCGGTAGCAGCGGGGGTATGTTCAAGGTCCTTCTGGAGACAGGAGAAAGGCTTCAGGAAGAGGAGCTATATAGCTTCATAAGGGAACTGGCTCCGACAGTATTCAGGATCAAGGGACTGGTACAGACTGATGACAATATAGTTCATGTAGATTATGCTGATGAGAATATCAGAATTAATAAGCTGAAAAAAGATGATCTTCAAATAGAGAGATCCCGGCTGGTTTTCATCAGCAACAACAGAATGCTCAGGGTAATGATTGAGAAGCTCTGGCAAGAGAGAATAAATAAAGAATATAGTATTAGAAAATAGAGCCCAATATATTTTGAGACCTTAGAAAAAGATATCATCATTGAAAATGCCAGAAATTAATTATAGCGAAATTTGACGAAAAATCTTATAATAAACATGGAAAAGCTTCATCTATTTCAATTTGCACCAGAGCCTGGTAATAAATCAAAAAAGAGATGAAGCTTTTTTATTCAAGGGGTGAACTAAAATAAAATATCCAATTGAATTGTTATGGACAGTCAGATATGATTATGAACCTGGTTGGAAGCTGAAGAAACACAGTCATGATTATCACCAGATGTTGTATATTTTAAGCGGTTCTGGAGAATATATAATCGAAAACAGGATATTTCCAATCTCAAAAGGCAAGCTGTTCTATATTAAACCCAACCAGGCACACAGTCTGGTGACAGATCCCGCCAGGGGTGATACAGTGAAAACCCTTGATATAAAATATTATGTAAATGATAAGGAACTGGAAAATAAGATAAAAGAGTTTGAAAGTGAAATAGTACTGGAAGATAATCATATTCCGGAATTATTAAAAAAGATAAGAAGAGAAGGCTTAGAAAAGGAAAGTTATTACAATGAGATCAGTGTTATCTATCTTCTGGAGATTATTTTTCAGATTTGCAGAATACATGAAAATATTAAAAATAATATAGAAAATAAAAATGCCGGAAAGAAAACAGATATTATTGAGCATGAAGAAGGATGTAATATTTGCGATGCCTTCATGGAATATATAAAGGAACATTACATGGAGGATTTAACACTCAAGAAGATAGCCAGAGAAACAGGTTACAATCAGAGTTATATATGCCAGCAGCTGAAAGAGGTATACAATTGCACCCCCATGACTTTGCTATATAAATTCCGGATAAATAAGGCAAAAGAACTTATCGTAAATACAGACTACGGCCTGAAAGAGATATCTGAACTGGTCGGCTTCAAAACAATTCATCATTTTACCAGAAAGTTTAAGGAATATCAAGGGCTTAACCCGGGTGAATTCCGGGACAGGGAGAGACACGGAATAAGGAAAGATGTTTATTTTAATGATAATTTTGTAAACAGAGATATTACAATAAAAAGCACCCCTGACCTAAATCATGGACAAAAAAAATAGAAAAATAGCTAAATATCTTTGTTGAGATAACTTTTATAATAAAAATGTAGAATAGTGTCTAAAACAAGAAGAGCCCGTAAAACAGTAAATTAAGGAGGTCCGTGAATCCATGAAACTATCAGATTGGGATATATTATGTAAAGTAGCCAATTGCGAGAAAATGGCGGAATTACCGATTGCCTTTATAATTGATAGTCCATGGCTGCCCTGGTGGACAGGGATCAATACGCTGGATTATTACACAAGAGATGATGTCTGGTTTGAAGTAAATATGAAAGCCATTGAGGCTTTTTTGGATATCATTTTCTTACCGGGTTTCTGGGCTGAATACGGTATGGGTACCCAGACATCTGCATTTGGCTCAAAGATAATATGGCAGCAGGGAGGGACACCCAGTCCCGGAAGGGTTATTTATGATCTCAGTGAGGTGGACAGGATAAAAAAACCCAATTCTGCAACAGACGGTTTACTGCCTTTTGTCCTGAACAGAATTGAGAACAACAGAAAGAAAATAGAGGGAAAAGGCCATTATACAAAATTTGCTTTTTCCTGGGGGCCTTTTAATATTGCTGCCTATCTGGTTGGACATACTGAGTTTTTTGTGGGATTAAAGATATACCCGGAAGAGACGAAAAAATTGATTGAGATTGTCACAGAGCATATTATAGACTGGATCCGCCTGCAGAAGGAAAGGATAGACTCCATAGAAGGGATCTTTGTCCTGGATGATATTATAGGCTTTATAAATGAAGAAGATTTTGTGAATTTTGCTCTCCCGCCAATGAAAGAAATCTTTGCAGCAATAGATTCAAAGGTAAATTTCCTCCACAATGACATGGAGAGCATAATCCCTGCGAAATATTTAGAGGAGATGGGTGTTAATTTATATAATTTCAGTCATATTTTTGACTTCAATACAATGAGGGAAGTGGCAGGAGATTCTGTTGCCCTGCTTGGCAATCTACCGCCAAGGGATGTCCTGGCTGATGGTACGGCTGAAGAAGTAGAAAATGAAACCATTAAGATGCTGGATTCAATCAGCTCATTTGAGGGAATACTTTTATCCTGCGGCGGGGTTGTACCTCCTGGAGCTTCCAGTGAGAATCTTAACAGCTTTGTAAAAGCAGTAAAAGAATATGTAAGATAAACTGCAGTGATTGAAATTTCTATTTTTGTGAAAGTGTCTACAATCTTAAAACGGGTTAAATTTTGAAAAATAGAATAGAGCAGGTTTTTATCAAGCTTTTAAGGAGGTGGTATGCCAGTAAAAATAAAGTGTTCTGGATTTAAGTATTAGAGATCAAAAAAAAGAGGAGGATTCAAATGAATAAAAAATTATTAGTAGTTTTACCGCTTGTCTTATGTTTATTTATTAATGTTATGGCTAAAGATTACCCAGCAGATGATGTTACTGTCATAATTCCATGGGGTGAAGGCGGATTTACAGATGTTATGGTCAGGCCTCTGGCCAAATGGCTGGAAAATTATTTTGGTGTGCCTTTTGTAATAGAGAACATTCCTGGCGGCGGAGGAGTTATCGGTTCTATAGAACTACAGAACCGCAAACCTGATGGTTATACTATCGGGACAACTTCTTTCTCTACAATCACATCAAAGTATCTTTCACCAAATCCACCAGATCTGGACAAGGTAGAAACTGTAGCTCATGTATTCAGTATTCCTGCTGCATTGACAGTTAGAGCAGACAGCCAGTTCAAGACACTGGAGGACTTTGTAGACTATGCCAAAAAGAACCCTGGAGCTATAATGACCTCCAATTCCGGTTTTGGTGCCAGTGTTCATATGTATACTCTTATGTTTGAACAGGTAGCCGGTATCGAGCTTACTCATGTTCCTTATGAAAGCGGCGGGGATTGTATGACTGCCGTTCTGGGCGGACATGTAGATGCTACCTTCTCTCCACTGCCAGATGTTGTTGACCAGGTAAGATCAGGAGATTTGAGATTACTTGCAATCGCAACACTGAACAGACATGACAATTATCCTGATGTTCCAACATTTGTTGAAAAGGGTTATGATTTTGTAATCGGTAACTATACCGGTATTGTTGCACCAAAGGGAATGTCCAGGGAGCAAATTGATATACTGGCTGATGCCCTGAAAAAAGCAATTGAAGATGAAGAACTGAGATCATTCATGCTGGCAAATGAATTTAAGCCTGAATACATGGATCCTGAAGGATTCAGAGAATTCCTTAACAAAACAGCCGAAGATATTGACTATTTAGTTAAAGAATTAGGTATAGTAATAGTTGATGATTAATTACAGGTAATTTCTGAAGATTTCTGACCACTAAAAAAGGCGCTATAGCATTTATCTGCTATAGCGCCTCAAAAACGGAGGGTAGAGAGATATGGCTATACTGAAAAAATTGACTAAAAGCAAAGACTTTTATGCCTCAATCTGTTTATATATTTTATCCATTTATATTTATTTAGAATCAAATACTTTCCCTGTTATCCCGAGAGTACCCAGAGCACAGAATCCCGACTTTTATCCCAAGCTGATAGCAGGTACCCTGTTTGTCCTCAGTACCGTATATCTGGTTCAGATTGTACTGAAGATTATGCGGGCTGCGAAAACAGGAGAGGAAACAGAGGAAAAAGCATTCTGGGCTAACAGTACCAGGCAGACAAAATTGTATTTGCTCATCGGACTTTTGATGGTAGGTGTTTATTTAATTCTCTTAGGATGGGTTGGTTTTGCAACAGCTATATTTGTATTTTTCCTGGTGATTGCCAGAATGTTAGGACCAAAAGACAAAAAGTTTACGAAGACAATAGCCGCTACTCTTATAATTACAGTAATTCTATATCTTGTGTTTGATCTACTTGTCGGAATTCGTTTCCCCAAGGGTATTTTGTTTTAGTAAAATGAAAAGGTGGTGAACTGTAATGTTCGAATTATATACGGCTGGATTGAAATACTTTACAAACCCCCTGATTTATCTGGTTATTTTTGTAGGAACATTAATCGGAACCATTTTTGGTGCATTACCCGGCCTGACAGCTTCTACAACTATCGCTATTTTCTTATCTTTTACTTTTGGACTAGATCCTGTTATATCCTTTGGTTTATTGCTGGGATTATATCAGGGAGCTGTTTATGGAGGGTCTGTTTCTGCAATAGCAATAAATATTCCCGGTACTCCGGGTGCAATAGCCACAGGTCTTGATGGTTATGAGATGGCCAAAAGAGGGGAAGCAGGAAAGGCCATCGGAATAGCAACTATAGCCTCTGTAATTGGAGGTTTAATGAGTGTAATTGCCCTGGCATTTTTCTCTCCATTAGTTGCAAGTGTTGCGCTGAAATTCAGTGCCCAGGAGTTTGTAGGTGTAGCCTTACTGGGATTGAGTATCATTGCCTTTATATCTCCGGGAAGTATGACAAAAGGCTTAATTGCGGGGGTATTGGGCCTGATTATCGGTATTGTTGGCCTTGATAATATATCAGGTTACCCCAGATTTGTTTATGGTATCAATGATCTGACAACAGGGGTAAGCATGGTTCCTGTCATGATCGGCCTGTATGGATTATCGGAAATGTTTGTAACCATAAGTGAAAAACCTGCCGGGGAAATTGTTGTACAGAAGATTAAGGATACTGTCCCCAAATTCAAAGAAGTAATCAGCCTGTGGGCAACCTATCTGCGTTGTTCTGTTATTGGTGTTATAATCGGAGCCATTCCTGCAGCAGGTGCTTCTATTGCTGCACTGGTAGCCTATGGGCAGGAAAAACGTTTTTCATCTGAAGGTGACAAAATGGGTACAGGTATTATAAGAGGTGTGGCAGCCCCGGAAGCAGCCAACAATGCCAGTGTGGGCGGGGCCCTGATACCACTCCTGACCCTGGGTATACCCGGTGATGCAATGACCGCTGTCCTCATGGGTGCCTTGATAATCAATGGTCTCCGTCCTGGTCCGCTATTATTTACGGAACAGATGCCTTTTGTGTCATCAGTATTTATCAGTTTGACACTGGCCACATTGTTTATGCTTCCTATCGGTTTGTTCGGGGCAAGGTATATTGCAAAAATACTGAATCTGCCCAGGGAATATCTGGTTCCTGGAATAATGCTGCTCTGTCTGATCGGGGCCTTTGCCATCAGGGATTCCTTCTTTGACCTGTATGTATTGATTTTTGCTGGAGTTATTGGATTTTTCCTGCGTAAACTCGAATTTTCACCGGCACCTATCATCCTTGGTATGATGTTAGGGCCTATTTTTGAAAGCAATCTGAGAAGGTCCATGATCTTATCAAGGGGAGACTGGTCAACATTTGTTACAAGGCCCATCAGTCTCTTGATGCTGATCATCACACTTCTGGTTCTGGTTGGTCCCGGTCTTTATGATTTCATTAAGAATAAAATAGTCAAAGCTTAAAAAGCGGCATAAGTATGGGCTTTTAGATATCAAGGAGAGAATTTTATGCAATCAGGAAAAAAGCCAGGAAAAAGTATAATACCTCTCCTGTTATTTCTGATGGCATCCCAGGGAATGATGGGCGGTGCCCTGGTTTCCCCTGGTTTGTCAGTCCTGGCAGAAGCCTTTCAGATAAGCGAAAGTAGTATTGGTATAGTTTTGAGCCTGTTGACTATAGCAGCTGCTATTAGCTTACCTTTGACAGGCTTGCTGACTGATATAATGGGCCGTAGAATAATGGGAATAACGTATCTGACTATCAATGGTGTTTTCGGGACAGCCTGTGCCTTTGCAGGGAGTTTTGGACAACTACTCTTTTTCAGATTCATGCAGGGAATCGGTATTGCCGGTTTGATCCCTTTAGCGATTACTATTGCAAGTGATCTCTATGAGGGCCCCCGGAGAGTGAGAATGACTGGTTTAATCAGCGGTGTAGTTTCCATCAGCCAGATCATCATTCCATCTCTGGGCGGTGTACTGGCTTATCGAAACTGGAGATATCCCTTTTTAATATTTGGCGTTTCCTTACTGACAGCAGTCCTCTTTTGTATCTTTGTAAGAGAGACGAAAGAGGACTGCAATGAAGAAGGCCATAAATTAAAGGAAATAAAAGAAAAGCTGCGAAATTACCCAGGCATTATACGTAGGATATTTACACTGAAAGATTTGAGAACTGTATTATTCCACTCTTTGTTTCTGTATTATTCGCTCTATGCTCTAACAGCCTATATACCGTTATTTGTAACACTGAGATTGGGATTGACAACAACTGAGGCTGGTCTGGCCCTGGCTTTACATGGTTTGCTTGCTGCTTTATGTTCATATTTATCATACTATATAAATAAAATCCTGAACTGGAGGCAGCAGATTACGATAGGCTTTGTACTGGTAGTCATAAGCATGGTCTTGATTCCTTTTCTAAATAGTTTTGCCGGGGTCTTAATCAGTATGCTTATATATGGTATAGGACTTGGTATAGTCCAGCCCACAATATTTAACAGGGTAACCGTTGAAGCACCGAAAGATATTAAAGGTCTGGTTCTCGCTTTCTTTAACAGCATGAAATATATAGGGATGACTCTGGCACCTGTGACCTTACGATTTATATATACCATTGGTTCTTATAAAGCAGTTTTTGTAAGTGCAGCATTACTGATTCTTTTATGGATCTTTGTTTTCAGTATCAGGAATACTAAAGCTGAAACGGCATATGTCAATGACCAGGAGATTTAAAAAAATACATGTAAAGCAGGTGGTAAAATGAGTACTGGATTTGAAGATTTAGGATTTGAAGCAGTTCATATTGGCGTCAATTGTGAAGATGATCTGGAAGCAGGGAAGACTGCAGAGTTTTTTGCAAAGTTTTTTGCTTTCCCTTTAAAAGAAGGTAATTCTTCTATATTTGCCAGCCCTTTTATAGAAATTATGAAAGGTGATGGAAGAGGAAAACATGGCCACATTGCAATTGGAACCAGTGATCTTCTTAAGGCACAGAAGTATATAGAAGAACAGGGTCTGGTGTTTGATCCTGAATCTGTTAAATACAATAGTGAAGGGGAACCTATTCTCATTTATTTAAAAGAAGAAATTGCAGGTTTTGCTGTACATCTCTTACAAAAGTAAAGGAATAGCAACATTCGGACAAATAGTCTTGCGGAGGTAGTAAAATGATAAGACAATGGAATGAAGAATCCCTTGATCACAGAAACACATTGCTATATGCAATGGGAGTTTCTGAGGAAGATGCAAAAAGGCCGGTTATTGGGATAATCAATGCCTGGAATGAAATGAACCCTGGGCATTATCCATTCCAGAAAGATTTAGTTGAAGGAATCAAGAGAGAGATATATAAAAATGGCTGTCTGGCATTGGAATTACCTGTCAGCGGTGTCTGTGACGGCATATGTTCCAATACAGAGGGTGACCGCTATACACTTCCGGCCCGTGACCTGGTATCATCTGAAGTAGAGACCGTTGCTGAGGCCAATATGCTTGAGGGTATGATCCTGTTAGCCAGTTGTGACAAGGTTGTCCCGGGAATGATTATGGGGGCACTCCGCGTCAATATTCCTGTTGTAATGTTTACAGGGGGATTTATGGCTCCAGGGGAATATAAGGGTAAAATGATTACACTGACACATACCAAACAGGCTTATGCAGCTTATATAGCAGGCGATATAACAGAAGCTGATTATAAAGGAATTGTCAAAAATGCCTGCCCGACACCAGGAGCCTGTCCATTTATGGGGACAGCAAATACCATGTGTGCAACAACTGAAATACTTGGCTTTTCTCCGCATGGAAATGCCTGTGTCAGATCACAGACTGAAGAGTGGTATGAGATGGGTATGACTGCTGCCCGTAAAATAGCTGAACTGGTCAAAAAGGAAATCCGTCCTCTTGACATTATTAAGAGGGAGAACTTTGAAAATGCTATACGTTATGTAATGGCTACAGGCGGGTCAACCAACTCTATCCTGCATATTCCCGCTATGGCAAAAATGGCAGGTATTGAAATAACACCAGAGTTTTTTGATAAAATAAGCCGGGAGATTCCTGTTATAAGTACCATTTACCCCAATCATCCCACTTATACGATGGCTGATTTTTCAGCTGCAGGCGGACTTGCTGCAGTATTACGTGAGCTTGCAGAAGCAGGAAAAATAGATACAGAAGCTGAGG
>JAAYLO010000243.1 GCA_012521855.1 Halanaerobiaceae bacterium | reverse complement strand
TTATACCTGCTGCTATAGATACTAATATTCCGCCTTCAATTTTCTTTATATCTTTTTCCTTCAATTCAACCACACCTGAGGTGTTAATATCAAGTACTGTTTCCATATAAAAACCTCCTTTCAATGTTTTTTGTCCACAACATGCATTTTTTGGTATTTCGCTATTTTTATTCTACTTTATTCCATTTTTGCCTGTCAACTAAACAAAAGTGTAGTTTTTTTCCGATATTACCTGTATCACCATTTTTTACCGTCCTTTAGTATAGTAATTGCTTTAAATCAGTACAATATACCTGTGTGTTGTATAACTGTAATATCATTCAAGTACAGGTTCAGCTTACTGCCTCTGTTTTTCCTATATTATTAATTACTATTAGTAATAAAACTATGCTTAAACTGCTGATAACAATATGAATCCATACAGGTATTTCATAAGTAAAATTGATTATGACCGGCCCGTAATGCGGAAAGAATATGCTTATATAATCTAAAAATGTAAATACAATATTATTGATACAGTGCATAAATATTGGGGTAACCAATGAGCCTGTTTTCATATAGACCAGACCATATAGTATCCCGCCCAAAAAAGAATTCATTATTTGAGCAGGAGATCCGTGAAATATTGCAAATATCAAAGCACTGATGATTAATGCTGTTCCCTGTTTATACCTTCCTCTCAGTCCTCTAAATATAATAGCTCTGAATATTATTTCTTCACTTATTGGACCAATAACGCCTGTCATTACTAATGCTTCCCAGAATGACTCCATTTCATATAGTTTTCCATAACCGGGTGAGGATAAAGGAATTAAGTTCTTTAAAATAAAAACAAAACTAAATGTAAATAGAATATTTAGAACAACACACATTGCAATAGTAGTATTTTTTTCCCTTTTGCCTTTTATATTGGATACAAAAACATGAACACTCTCCCTCAGTAAAGCAATACCCCCAAAAAACGCCATGGCGAAAGCTAACAATTTAAAAATAAAGTAAACTGTAAACGAATTTAACATGTTTTCAGATATAATATTGCTTTTGGATGCGATATATTTTAATATAATAAGGAATATCTCTGGATATCCTATATAAATTAAAGCTATCAAAAAAGCTATTAGAATTGAAAAGGGGCTTTTTTTGCTCAATTTTTCATCACTTTTATGTAATCTTGACTAGATAATAGAACGCACAATGTGCACTCTATTATTTAACACTAATTAAGTAAAATTAAAAGCTGTAATATCATTCATTCCAGCCTTCTACAAAACCGGAAACAAACTGACATGCTGCATAAAGTGCTATCGGTACAGCTGCAACAACAAGTCCTGCGACTATAGCAGCCAGTACACCTTCACCACCATTTATTTCCCATAGTTCATTGTAGGTTAATTCCCGCATTCTCTTCACTAACCCCCTTTAAATAATATTTGTCCTGAGCTAAATTAGAAAGAATTAGCCAGGTTGCCAACAAAATCTGTTACTGTATCATAAATATCTTTAACTATATCCTTGGCAGCTTCATATACCTGTCTGGCAGCTTTTCCAGCAGCTTTACCGGCATTTTTTGCTGCTTCACCAATTGCATTAATAGCGTTATCTGCCCATTCCTTAAAGGTTTCTCCACCATTAATAGCCATTAATTCCTGCTCATTCAACTCACAAATACCCATTTGGCTAACATTGGCAAAGCACTCCATATATATACCTCCTTTCTTTTTAAAAATTTATATCATTTAAGTACAGGTTTAACTTACTGCTTTTGTTTTTCCTGTGTTATTAATTACTATTAGTAATAAAACTATACTTAAACTGCTGATAATAATATGAATCCATACAGGTATTTCATAAGTAAAATTGATTATGATTGGCCCGCAATGAGGAAAGAGTGTACTTATAGAATCTAAAAATGTAAATACAATATTATTGATACAGTGCATGGAAATTGGAATAATTAATGAACCTGTTTTTACAAAAACAAATCCCAATATTATTCCAGCAAAAAAAGAATTTATTATTTGGGCAGGAGATCCATGAAATATAGCAAATATCAAAGCACTGATAATTAATGCTGTTCCCTGTTTATACCTTCCTCTCAGTCCTCTAAATATAATTCCTCTATATATTATTTCTTCAGTTATTGGACCAAAAATACCTGTCATTACTAATGCTTCCCAGAATGACTTCATTTCATAAAGATCTCCATAACCGGATGAAGATGAAGGAATTAAGTTTATTAAGATAAATACAAAACTAAATGAAAACAGAGTATCTAGAACAGCATACAGAATAATAGTTGTGATTTTTACCTTTTCCCCTTTTACATTAGAAAAAAAATCATGTATACTTTCCCTTAACAAAGCAATACCAAATAGAAATGGAATAATGAATGATAAAAATTTGATAATAAAATAAGTTGTAAAAAAATTTAATATATTCACAGATATAAAACTAACCTTTGAGGCTATATATTCTAATATGAGAAATAGAATGCCTCGATATCCCACAAAAATCAATGCTATAAGAAAAGCTATAACAATTGAAAAGAGATTTTTTTTGCCCATTATTTTATTCACAACCTTTATCTAGTTTATTTCTCTATTTCAATGAATGTATTTAGGCTAGAAAATATTTAAGATAGAAAATTCAATTTCTCCAGAACATAATATAGAATCTTTTTCTGTCTTATAACTATACTACATTCAGCTATCATTCCTGGTTTAACCTGTGTAGGTTTACCTTTTTTATCATATAACACTATTCCATTTATACTCGCTTCAACCCGGTAGGACATATTCGGGTTTTCCTGTGTGGCAAATGCATCTTTTGATATCTTCAGTATCTCACCTTCAAGAACCCCATATTCTCTATATGGTAAAGCCAGAAAACGATATCTTATTTTTTGGCCTGTCTCTATTTGACTTATATCTTTATTTGCAACCATTATTTCCATTCTGTATTCACTGCTCCGATCAGGGATAATCCTTAGAACCTCTATGCCAGCCGGCATATAATCTCCTTTGTTTAGTTCATAATAAACCTGTACTGAGCCATCTATAGGTGCCTTTACATTGTTTAGTTCTATTCTGCTTTCCAGATCCTTGCATTGTGCCTCCAACTGTAATAGAGAATTTTCCTTGTTGCTTATTTCATCATTTAACCTTACCAGAGTCTCACTCTGATAACGCTGATAATTAATCCGGCTGATATTATAAACAGCCTGTAATTCCTCCAGCCTGCTCTCTGTTGTTGATGATGGGCTTAGCTGCTGTTCCCGTAAAAACCTTTTTTCTGCCTGCCTATATTCCAATGCCAATTGTTCCAGTTCATACTCATAAATCATATATCTGTTATAATATTCACTGTTTTCTATAGAAAAAAGATTCTTTTCTTTATTAATACTTTCTACCAGAGTCTTTAGATTTTCTAATTCACTTTTTACTCTGTCCCTTTCCTTATAAAAAGCAGACAACTGGGTTTCCAGAACGGTTGAATCAATTTGATACAATAAATCACCCTCTGTCACTACTTTACCTTCATAATAATTTAATTCAACAATCTCCCCTCCATTTATATTCCTCACTACACTTATGCTTGCAGCCGGACGCAAAATACCAGTTGCCCTTACTGTAATATCTATCTCACCAAAATACATCCAGATTAGAGCTGCCAAAAAAATAATTAATATCAAATATATAAATATAACAATAAAATTAGGTTCTTTAGCTGACATCATTTCTCTACTATCTGTTAAGTCTTCAAAATTGACTATTTCTGTTCTCATGAAACATCTTCCTTTTTTTCAAATTCATCAAGACTCTGGCTTTGCCATAATTTATAATAATCCCCCCGAAGTGCAAGCAAATCCTGATGTGAACCTATTTCCTTTATCATCCCATCTTCCAGTAGTATTATCTTATCACAGGATAGTATTGTACTTAATCTATGGGCAATAATAATAGTTGTAATACCCTTACTGACATAATTAATGGTTTCATGGATAGCCCTTTCTGTCGCAGTATCAAGATTACTGGTGGCTTCATCCAGTATCAGAACATCCGGTTTTTTAAGAATAGCCCTGGCTATTGCTATCCTTTGTTTCTGCCCGCCTGATAAGTTTGAACCCCTTTCCCCTACATGTGTCTCATAACGGAGGGGTAATTTGTTTATAAAATCATGAGCCCTTGACTTCTTTGCTGCATCTACTATCTCTTCCATGGAAATATTTTTCATCCCAAAAGCAATATTCTCCCTGATGGTACCACTAAATAAAAAGATATCCTGTGGAACATATCCTATCCTGTCCCTCAGGCTTCTATAGCTGAGGTCTTTTATATTATAATCATCAATTAAGATATCGCCCTCCTGTACCAGATAATATTTTAGCAGCAATTTAGCCAGTGTAGTCTTCCCTGAACCGCTTTCTCCTACCAGTGCTACTTTCTCTCCAGGTTGAATATCAAAACTAATATTTTTTATTACTTTCTCCCTGGTACCATAAGAGAACTCAATATTTTTTATTTCAAATTTGCCCTGCATCCTGTCAATTAATATTTTATTCTTTTCGTCTTTTTTCTCTATTTCCAGATCGAGGATTTCCCCTAATCTATCTGATGCTACAAAGGCTTCCTGTAGTTGAGGCTGAAGCTCAATCAAATTCTGTATTGGCCCATAAAAATAGGCCAGTATCGCATTAAAAGTAATTAATTGACCAATACTCAAATTGCCTTTTATTATTTGCAATCCTCCTATCCAGATTATCAATACCTCACTTACAGAAGTCAGGGTAACCTGTATAGAAGACTGCAAATTTCTTAACCAACTGGCCTTAAAGATTAACTTAATAAATTTTATAAACCTGCTTTCTGTTTCCAGATTTGCTTCATCTTCTGCATTAAATGCCTTTATGGTAGCTGCCCCTGATATTGATTCCACCAGATATGATTGAAGTTCGGCACCCTGTTCCATCTCTTTTCGATGTATTTCACGGAATGGCCGGTTAAAACTCCAGACTGCTACTATATAAAATGGAATAACTATTGATGCTATTCCAAAGAGAATTGAACTTTGTATATAGAGGACTATTGCTCCTACAATCACCATTAATGTATCAATCATAACTGTAATTGTTGCACCTGAAATTGCATTCCTTATTTTTGAAGCATCACTTAATCTGGAGATTATTTCTCCAACTTTCCGTGAATCAAAAAAAGTCATGGGAAGTTCCAAAACATGTTGATAATATGTTAAAATCAAAGAAATATCTATTTTTTGACTCAGATAAACCAGGAGATGGCGGCGAAAGGCATTCATTACAATTTTCAAAATTGTCAAGATTATTATACCTGTTGATATAATGTGAAGGGTTTTTGTTATTCCATCTACCAGAATAGAGTCAATTAAATATTTGAAATAAAAGGCACCTGCCAGTCCCATTACTGTATATAGTATTGAGGCAATGAATATCTCTATTAATAAACGCTTATGAGGTAATAATAAACCAAAAAACCTCGTGAAAAGGCCTGTGGTTTCATCTCTTTTTTCAAATTTCTCCCCCGGGACCATTAAGAGAAGGACACCTGACCATATTTCACAAAACTTCTCCGGGGTATATTTTACTATTCCTTCTGCTGGATCTGCTATAATGATCTCTTTTCCCTTTATCTCATGAATCACCACATAATGAAGCAGGTTCCCTTTAATTACATGTGCTATACATGGTAAAGGCAGCTCCTTTGTCAAATGCTCTTTTTCTGCCCTAACCCCTTTTGCCGAAAAACCCAATTCTCTAGCTGCCTTAATTACACCAAAAGCATTTGTTCCTCTTGTATCAGTTCCAGCAACTTCTCTTATTTTTGTAATAGGTATCTTTAGTCCATACTGCCTGGATATAGTGGCTATACAGGCAGCTCCACAGTCTGTAATATCAAACTGTTTTACACAATGATATTTTTTAAATATACTCATGCTTTCTCCCTCTTTGTTTTTATTAGGACAAAAATTATCTCTTTCATATCTCAGTAATTTATTCTATCTTTTTCCTATTTATATAATTTTATCTTATAAATATATCTATTTCAACTATACTTAAGTATAGTTTTTATATTCTTTTACATTAGCTGGCGTTGTTGTCTATATTTATGTATAGATTTTCGAAAAAATAGGTCTTAAGTCCGGCCCAGGATATTTTTCGAACTATTCTTTTTTATACTAATATACCTAATAATTATACTTTTTCTAATTTTTGCTTGTTTTTTACATTTAAATATATTATTATATTGTTAGTAAATCCTGTTATTTTTTTTATTTTAATGGTTTGCCGCCAGTTACTGTTGATAATAGAAAAATCATAGCAGTAAGAAAGCAGGGAGGTGACCAAAGTAAATAGTTTATATAAACAGGAAAAACTTCTATCACTCATAAAAAAGCAGCATAAAGTATCTGAAATTAATTTCATCAGTCAAAATTGTATTAAACCCCGTTTAAAACTAAGCAGAAACGAATTGGAGTACACGAGAAATAACAATGAAAACATTATTGTGCTTTTTAAAGAATTAGTTGAAGATTTACTTCCATTGTTACATATAGAAGATATTATACTAATAACAGATTCCCAACTGGTATTAATGGACTACTATTATACAGGTAATCTTAAAAAAAATATAATTTTTGACACTGGTGTTGTATTTAGTCCTGACAGTCTGGGAACAAATGCTTTATCACTGGCCAGAGAATTAAAAGAACCTGTTTACCTTGAACCAGAAAATCATTATATTTTATTTTTCAAAAAATGGTTCAGTCTCGCCGTACCCCTTGTGGTTGATGACAATATCCTGGCCGTTTTGGGTATCTTCGTGAAAAGTATAAATAAAGAAATGTTTGTACTATTAAAACTATGTGCAGAATTAATTTGCAGTAAACTTAAATTATGCAATCATTATTCTGATGTCGAAATTCAACTGACGGATAATCAAAAAGTTATTCTGGAATATTTAATTATGGGTTTTAAAGAGCAGGCTATTGCTCAAAAACTAAACTTCAGCATTCATAACATTAAATATCATAAAAGAAACA
>JAAYLO010000242.1 GCA_012521855.1 Halanaerobiaceae bacterium | reverse complement strand
TAAGGAAGTCATGCCAATATTAAGACGGGGAAAGGTAGATGCAGCATTTGCTGCAATAAAAAGCCTGGCATTTTAATAACAGAAGGAGTCTTTTTTTAAAATCCAAAGAAAACTTGACACTATCGATAGTAAGATAATAGTTGCAATAGAAAATAAAGAGTGTTATAATATAGGTTGAAATAATTCCATGCTCTGTCTTACCGGACAGGGCCGCATAGTCCAGATGGAGGGGGTGAAGAAGAATGGTCCGTTTATATGAAACTGTCTTTATTTTAAAACCTGATCTTGAAGAAGAAGCAAGAGAAGGGATTATTGAAAGAATTAAAGATCTCATTACCAGTAATCAGGGTGAGATAGTGGAGGTAGAAACCTGGGGCAATAAGAAGTTAGCTTATGAAATTAAAAATTATAATAACGGTTTCTACACACTGATTTCTTTTAAGGGTAACAAAGTGGTTCTGAGTGAACTGGAACGTAATTACAGGATCATTGATGAAGTAATACGTTCTTTAATTATTAAGGTAGAAGATTAATAAATTCCAGCCTGGATGGTGATTGGAATGTTAAACCATATTATTTTGATAGGGCGTCTAACCCGGGATCCAGAGATGCGTTATACAAGCAATGGTACTGCTGTAACAAATTTTACGCTTGCCGTTGAACGTAATTATACAAATCAGCAGGGAGAAAGAGATGTTGATTTTATAAATATAGTGACCTGGAGAAAATTAGCGGAAAACTGTGCCCAGCATCTGGGTAAAGGCAGATTGGTGGCAGTTGACGGGTCTTTACACATTAGAAAAAGCGAGAGTAATGGCCGAACATATATAAACCCGGAGGTTGTAGCAAATGATGTCCGTTTTTTAGACTGGCCCAGTGATAACAGCAATAAGGATAACAATTATGATTATCGAAATGAAGGACATGAAGAAAACAATAATTATGATAATGATGATTTCGGGAATCTGGATCTGGGCGATGATTTTGACGTACCATTTTAGAAGGGGGTTTGCATAGTGGTAAACAGAGGAAAAAGTAAATCCTGTTTTTTCTGTGCCAATAAGGATAAAGAGATAGATTACAAAGATGTCAAAACCTTACAGCGTTTTATTACAGACAGAGGAAAGATCGTTCCACGGAGGATTACTGGAACATGTGCAAAACACCAACGCGCTGTTACCAGGGAGATAAAAAGAGCCAGGGCCATTGCCCTACTACCATATGTAAAAGAATAAAGAAATTAGAAGGAGGCAGGGCTTATCCCGGCCTCCTTTGTTGCTCTCAGCCATGATGAAAACAAGGAGTGTAACTTTTTATGATAAATGGAGAAAAAAGAGATGACCTGAAAAAAGATGGAATAAGGATAATATTATTGTTGGTTTTTTTTACTCTTCTTTATATGTCTCCTCTTTTCAATTTTCTGGTTTACCTGATCTGGCCCATACCCATAGTATATTTCATAGAGAAATATGAAATAAAGAAGGCTGTAATGTTGATTTTCATATCAGCGGTTATTAATACTTTCCTTTTTTTTCTTTTATATGATGATATTTCAATTGGTGTGATTATAGGGATGTATTCTATTACCGGTTTTGGTCTAATCGGGTTTTTATTGGGCTCTGCCATAAAAGAGAGACTGAGTCCCCTGAAGACATTAATAATAACAATTCTGGCAGTGTTCGTATCAAATTTATTACAAATGTATGTATTCAGGTCCGAGAACCAGGAGATGTGGGAATCCATAATCTCCTATTTGAAAGAACAGTTAGGACAGGAAAATATTTTAATTATAGAAAAATCATATGCATTTACCAGGTTAATAACCCCTGCCTGTATATTGATTCTTTCTATAATTATTGGTACCATGATTTATTATATAACTGTCTTTTATATGAAAAAAGAGAATACCGGTATCAGGAGCTATAAGCCTTTCCGGGAATGGAGTTTTCCCCGCTGGCCTGTATCTATCCTTACTATTGTTTTACTGGTAGTATTATTTACACGGGACAGGATACTGGAACCGGGAATCCTGAACACTATTTTAATAAATCTCCTTATATTACTTTTCTTTCTGTTTTTTTTACAGGGGCTGGCAGTTATTTTCCATTTTTTCAGAATGGTAAAATCAGGATTTATTAAAATAGCTCTGATAAGTGCTCTGTTTTTCGTAGGCTTGTTATCATTCGGTTTTCCCGTTATTTTGATAATGATTATAGGATTAATTGACATGTGGCTTAATTTAAGGAAAGGAAAAACAGAATAACCTGTTATTGTTATTGCAGTAGTAATTAGATTACGATAAAATATTTTTAATGGAGGGTTAATAAAATGAAGGTTATCTTGAAAGAAGATGTAAAGAACCTGGGTTCAAAGGGAGATGTAGTTAATGTTTCAGACGGCTATGCAAGGAATTATCTAATTCCCAGAGGGCTGGCTGAAATAGCTACAGAAGGAGGATTAAAACAACTTCAAATGCAGGAAAAGGCACGGGAGAAAAGAAAGCTTGAGGAAGCTGCAGAAGCAAAAGAAATAGCTGCTAAGCTGGAAAAAGAGAAATTTGTAATAAAGGTTAAAGCAGGAGAGGGCGGCCGGCTCTTTGGTTCTGTTACTACAAAGGATATCGCAGATGTTGTTAAAAAGGCAGGTTATAATATAGATAAAAGGAAGATTGAGTTAGCCGAAAATATAAAATCCCTGGGGTTACATAAAATCAAGGTGAAACTATATGAAGATATTACTGCTGATCTAACAATTCAGGTAGCAGAGGAATAAGGAGATGAAAAAATGAAACCTTTCTGGCACAATACGATTCAGAAAAAGACAGAAAATGCCCGGAGAATCGAAAATAGACGGAGGATGATTGAACTATTATACAAAAAATTTGAAGAAATATATGGTGCTGAAAGGTTTTTAGTTAAGGCTAAACAGCTTAATGCCCTGAATATGATCAACTCTGATAATATATATCAAAAGTTGACCGCTCTGGAAAGGATTGTATCAGGAAAAGAAGATATAGAAATATCCAGAGGAAGTATTGATGAAAGGATTGAAGCTATAAAGGAAAGGCTTCTTGATATACTTGCAGAGTATAATCTGGAAAATGAACTGAAAGAAGAAATCGCTATCCGTATGGAACAGAGACAGCAGGAATATATAAGGGAAATAAAAAGGGAAATACTGAGTGCGAAAAAAAGCCCCGATACACCTGAAACCCTGCGGAAATTAGCCAGATTGGAGAAAATGCAGGCAAGGAGCCTTACTAAAACTGGACTGGATATTGTGAAACCGGGAAAACTAAATGAACTTATTGGACAGGATAATGCCGTCCGTTCACTGGTTTCCAAAATAGCTTCACCTTATCCCCAGCACATTATTATCTATGGTCCTCCGGGAGTGGGGAAAACAACAGCGGCACGTCTGGCCTTTGAGGAAGCCAGAAAACGGGCCGATACACCATTCTGCCAGGATTCGAAGTTTGTCGAGGTAGATGGTACAACACTACGCTGGGACCCCCGTGAATCAACAAATCCCCTGCTGGGCTCAGTTCATGACCCCATCTATCAGGGAGCAAAAAGGAGCCTGGCAGAAGAGGGGATACCTGAACCAAAAACCGGGCTGGTTACAGAAGCCCATGGCGGAATACTCTTTATTGATGAAATTGGAGAACTTGATCCAGTGCTGCAGAACAAACTTTTAAAAGTCATGGAAGATAAGAGGGTGACCTTTGAATCCTCTTATTATGATGAAAATAATGAGAATATTCCTTTATATATTAAAAAACTTTTTAAAGAAGGAGCTCCTGCTGATTTTATATTGATTGGTGCAACAACCAGAAGTCCTGAAGCTATCAATCCTGCTTTCCGTTCCCGTTGTGCGGAGGTATTTTTTAATCCCTTAAGCAGGAAAGATATTCAGAAGATCGTTCTTAATGCGGTCCGGAAACTGAATGTTGAAATTGATAAAGAACTTCCTGCAATAATCAGTAATTATACAATAGAGGGAAGAACAGCTATTAACCTCATCCTTGATGCTTACAGTTTTGCCCTGTATGAAAAAGAAACCAGTGTGGGTACCAGGCTTTTTATAGAAAAGAAGTACTTATATGAAGCATTACAGAACAGGAGAATGACCCCTTACAACAAAGTGGATGTAAGTGAAAGAGCCATGGTTGGGAGGGTATTGGGCCTGGGTGTAAAGGGTTTTCTCGGATCGATAATTGAAATAGAGGCTCTTGCTTTTCCTGCAGTACAAAAAGGAAAAGGGCAGATATTTTTAAATGAAACTGCCGGTAGTATGGCCAGGGATTCTCTTTTTAATGCAGGGGCTGTAGTGAGAAGACTTACCGGTAAAAATCTGAATGATTATGACCTCCATGTGAATATCGTCGGCGGAGGAAATGTTGACGGACCGTCAGCAGGTATTGCTATTCTTCTGGCAGTAATCAGTGCCATTGAAGAAATCCCTTTAAAACAGGATATAGCCATTACAGGTGAAGTATCAATTCATGGGAGGGTAAAGCCTGTGGGTGGTGTAAGAGAAAAGGTTCATGCTGCAGAACAGGCTGGTATTAGAAAGGTTTTGATACCTGCTGCCAATGAAAATGATCTTAACTCTGAGCTGAAGGAGAAGGCAGTTTTTATATCTACCGTTGATGAGGCTTTAAAAATGGTCCTTGTTACTGAAAGGAAAATGTCAATGTACATTAAAAAACGGGAAAAGACCGGGTAGAAAAAACCCGGTCTTTTCTGAAATAAGTACATATTTGGAATATGTTCAGCTTGAAATTAAAAAGTCATTTAATAATTTGTCCTTGTTGAAACTGACAAAATAATTCTCGTTTGTCCTGATCTTACTGGCAACATAATCCAGAACCTTTTCTTCAGAAGCGTGTTCAAGAAGAAAAGAAATAACCTCTAGATGTGACATAAAATTTCCTCCTCCTTATAAGCTTATTTGCTTATGATTTTAAATTGTCTCAAAATTATTATACTTTAAAAATTAATATTTTGCAAGAGGAAATATATGTAAATACAGGAAAATAGATTAAAAAATCATGAAAAAATTTCCTTTAATTTAATTATAAATTCTTCTCTGGTATAATCCTGGTATTTTTCAATAAGTTCCAGAACTCTTTCAAATTGTCCCTCTGTGATTTCTCCCTTTTCATATAGTCTTTCATAGGCATTGGTAAAGGCCAGGATAAGTTTGAAATCAATCTGCTCCAGCCCCTGGTTTTTCTTCTCAGACATTTGGAATAGACGCCTCCAGTGACAGGTTTTCCGGGTCAATAAAACGGACATATTCACTTTCAAAATAAAGTTTTACTGAACCGGTCTGTCCGGTTCTCTGTTTGGCTATGATAACTTCTGTATCTTTCTCAGTACCTTCTTCAATTGCTTTTTCCCTGGCAGCGGCACTGGTGTGGGCGTGGCGGTAAAGGAAGATAACACCATCTGCGATTTCTGCTATATTTCCCGAATCCCTCAGGTCAGAAAGAACAGGCCTTTTGTCCTGACGGCTGGTAAAACTACGGCTGATCTGGGAGATAAGGACAATGGGAACATCCAGCTCTGAAGCCAGGTTTCTCAACTGGAGAACAACCTGCCCGACCGCTCTGGCTGTATTATACATCTGTTCCTCCGGGATGTGGATCATCTGCAGATAATCTATTATAACTAACCCCAGATAGCCCAGCTGGGCTTTAAACTTCCGCAGCCTGGCCCTGATCTGGGCAACATTTAGACCCCTTTCATCAGAGATAACAAGAGGTAACTCGTGGAGATTATCAAGAGCTTTTGTAATTCTCTGGTCTTCTTCTTCATTTGTCTCACCCTGACTGAATTTCCAGGCATTTACGCCGGCTTCCTGAACAATCATCCTGTCAACTATTTCCCGGGCATCCATTTCCAGACTGATAATGGCAACAGGCACATTACGTTTAATAACATTTTTGGCAATATTTATGGCGAAAGCTGTTTTACCCATACTGGTTGAAGCAGCGATTATATTAAGATGTTCTTTTTTGAAACCGCCGATTAAGTTATCCAGAGAGATAAAGCCGGTCCTGAGGCCTGTGTCTGCTTCTTTGTTTTTCCGGTTTATATATTCCTGGAAAGAGGCCATCAGGGCTTCCTGCATCATGAAAATATGCTTATCCAGATCAGTGCTTTCATTGGTGGCTTCAAATATTATTTCCTGTGCCCGGGCCTGATAATCACTGATATCCAGTTCTGTATTTTCAGCCAGCAGCTTTATTTTTTCCGCAGCTTTCAAGAGGAGCTGTCTCTGATAATTAAGTTTAATTATTTCAATGGTAGGTTTCAGTTCATCTACAGTATTAAAACCAGATGTAAGGCGCTCAATGATCTCCTCTGGATTTTTAATAATACCGTCTTTTTTCAGTTTTAAAAAAAGTTTAGTCCTTGAAATCTGGTTATTTTGCTGGAATTGATTCAAAAGAATTTCATAGATCAACTGGGTCTGGGGATCCTGGAAGTGTTTTATCTCCAGTGTATCTGCAACATCGTCAATTCTATCAGGATACTGGAGTAAGATTCCCAGCAACTGAAATTCAGTATTCCTTATATCAAGATTGTCGATAAGTTTTTCATTAGCAGCCATTATAAACACCCTTTATAGTTTTACTATTCTTTAAAGTCCCAGGAAAAATTATCCCACCAGTAAACAAAGGACGGTGCTTCTCTCATCTCTTTTTTATCAGATTGTTTTTTCACCCCTGTTCTGGTATAGGAATTTTCTTTCTGGAGGAGTTCTCTGGCCTCATTACAGTTCCGTACTTTATTTTTCTTCCATGGAATAATAAAATTTTCTTCAATATACTGTAGAGAGGGTTGTCCGTCTTTTTTGCGCTGAAAAGCCTCCTGAATAGCCAGTTTTACTACATCAACACTTAAGGGATAATCTTCCTTCAGCCATCTGTTGAAAGTTTCCATATGAACGGGCTTGATATTATGCCATTTTGAAAGCCCGTATAACTCAGCCAGCTCTCTGGTCTCCCGGTACAAATTATCAAAATATTGAAGTTCCTGATAGGAGCTTATTCCTTTCTGATACCAGTCATCAATGATACCGGTTAAATAAGGAAAGGCTTTATCAACAGGATTGTTATATTTATTCAACCATTTATCTACTCTTCTGATTAATTCCTTGACCATTTTAGTATCAAAATCTTCCAGCCATTGAGTTATTGTTTTCTCCAGAACCAGTATATTTTCTTCAGGAGGTATAAATGTTAAGATAGCCTGAAAAAGCTCTGCCCTGGAAGGTTCACTGAGGGAAAGGATTTTATTCCTTATATTCTGTTTATTATAGTAGGCAGAAGTGAGTTTCAGGCTGTTGTTTTTAGAATCCGGATTATCTTTTCTTCCAAAAATATGAGTATTAATCTTTATTTGATATGTATTATCATCATTCTTCATCGGAATAATATCTACTATACCATTTTCATGAAGATAAGTTAAATCCTTATTTAATTCTTCCAGGGTATAATTATCAGGAAGGTATGGGGAAATCTCAGCAGGGTTTGTTTCAATAATATGATTGTCATCCATATGTGTAATTAAATACAGGAAAAGCGAAAGAGCGGAGCCTGGAAAATAACGGAGAAAACCTTCATCTATTGCCGTGTCTCCAATTTCTATTGAATATGCAGAATCGGTTCCTAATATCTTTAATTTTTTATGTTCTCTTACAAAAAAATCATCTGACATGACATTTCCCCTCTTTCATTAATATATATTCTTTAAAAATATAATAAATCCTTCTGGAAAATGGAGATAGATAAAAAATAGGAACTTGAAAAACATTGTCGCATTTTGTAAAATTACTTATATATGGTTTTATAAATATATATAGTAAGTTAGTTTATAATCCGGATTACGGGTAATAATGATTATGGACATTGGGCAGAGGGGAGGATGTTTTGATTGTCGAAAAACTATTACAGGCAAAGACGTATTGCCATGGGTTTATGCCCCAGCTGTGGCGAGAAAAATGACCGGAATGCTTATTATTGCAGTACATGTCTCCATAAACACAATGAGAAGGCCCGCAGATGGGCCGAGAGGAAAAGACTTGACAAGATCCGTCCCAAATGCTGAGGTGATCTGGATGGGGATAAAACAGTATGTTCAGCCTGCCTGGAGGAAATAGCGAGAAAAGCAAAAAAGAGACGAGAAGAAAGAAAGTCCCAGGGTTTATGTATCAGTTGCGGCAAGGTATCTGTAAAAGATAGTGGTTTTGTAATATGTGAAGATTGTCTTGATGCAAAAAGAGAGCGTGGGACAGAATTATATCATAGAAGGAAGGAAAATGGGCTCTGCCCGCAATGCGGTGGAGAAAATTTAAGTGAATATATAATCTGTGAGAGCTGCAGGAAGAGGAGGAAAGATTATTACTATTCCCTGAAGGAGAACGGCAGGTAGAACCCCCCGGAAGGGAAACTCACCGGGGGCTCTAGTTAAATGTCAACCTTTCTATTGGTCTACAGGGTTATTATCAATTCCATCATATCCTGTTACAGAATTGCTTTCAGTCATCAGATAGAGGAAGTTTTTCTATATAATTTATGTAGAATTTATCATAATAAACTGTAACAGGACCCTTAGTTTTATTTGCTGCCAGCAGGGCAATAAATGGAAGATCCTCTTCAACTTCCACTTCATCCAGGAATGAACCATTTAAGAAAAACTTATATTTTAAGCCATATTTCTCTACGGCCAACAGGTTTCCACCATCAATATTTACATTTGTATTGGTCCAGTTTCTTATAGTAACCGCATCACCATCTACTATTTGCTCAAGGGTATAATTGCCCATATTACTAATACGCAGACTATAATAATCAAATTTGTTTTCGTCAACTTTTTTGTAGTTAAAGATAAGACCTGCCTGGGTGTATTTGTCCGGAGTTCCATACTCAAATATAACGTCTGCCACAAAATCTCCCCTGGGGGAGAGCACCCCTTGATATGGAGCCTTTACAGTTCTCGCATTTGTAGTATTTGTCTTTATAGTCATAACGTATTTTCCGTCCTCGACACCTGCGTAAAATATCTCATCTTCCATATCTGGCCAGTTATCACCGGTACTAAAATCGTCAGTAAATTCGTAGCTCTTTCCAAAATAGGCTATCAGATCTACATCATCCAGCATTGTTATTGTTATTGGGTTATCCCTTGTTTCTTCAATACCAATTCCTGACCAGTTAGCAAGAGCATATCCTTTTTCAGGTTTTGCTGTCAGGGTAACTTTTTCCCCTTTTTTATAGTAAAGTCTATCAGGTGTTTTTGTTACGGTTCCACCTTCTTCAGGAAAAGTTACATTTAATGAATATGTGCTGCTGCCATTATTATTTTTACTACAGCCCGCCAGAAGAAAAATTAAAAGAAAGGAAAAGATAAAAAAGATAGTTTTGAAGTCTTTTTCATACTAATACCCCTCCATAATTCTATATTATTATATACCGACATACATTATTCTATATAAATTCCAAAAATCCTCTAAAAAAATGGGAATAAAAACAAAAAATCAGCAATAACCTGAGCAGTATCCATTGAATTTAGTAATCCTTGACAAGCTCTCATGCTTCTGCTAAGATTATTACGGAACGAAAAAGAGAGTAGAAGAGGAGATAGTAAGAAGATGATAAGGAGAGATTTTATTGATTAACCGATATAGTTTACCTGAGATGCGTGAAATATGGAGTGAGGAGAATAAGTATAAGATCTGGCTCAGGATTGAGATCGCTGCCTGTAAGGCCTGGTCAAGACTGGGGAAGATACCGGTAAGTGAACTGAAAAAGATTGAGAATAATATTAAACTGGACATTGAAAGAATAAAGGAGATTGAAAAGATAAGCAGACATGATATTCTCGCTTTTTTAGAGGGTATCAATGAAAGTCTTGGCAGTGAATCAAGGTACATACATATGGGTTTAACATCTTCAGATGTAAAGGATACTGCTCTGGCTATACAGATGAAAGAGGCAGCGGAATTGATTCTGAAAGATCTGGTGAGACTCAAGGAAAAACTGGCAGAAGAAGCAGTATTACATAAAGACACAATAATGATAGGCAGAACCCATGGAGTTCATGGAGAGCCTGTTACCTGGGGATTAAAGCTTGCCCTCTGGTATAAAGAAATTGAACGCCATATTGATAGAATGAAGAGGGTTGTTGAAGTTGTGGGTGTTGGAAAGATCTCCGGTGCCGTAGGCACATATGCCAGTATTAATCCAGAAGTGGAGAAACTGGTTTGCCAGGAACTGGGCCTGACCCCGGCTGCTGTTTCCAACCAGGTTTTGCAGAGAGACAGGCATGCGGAATTTATCTGTGCACTGGCCCTGATTGCTGCTTCTCTGGAAAAGTTCACAACAGAGATCCGGAATTTGCAGAGGACCGATATCCTTGAAGTTGAAGAGGGTTTCCGGAAGGGGCAGAAGGGTTCATCTGCCATGCCCCACAAGAAAAATCCCATAATCTGTGAAAGGATTTCAGGTCTGGCCAGGGTTGTCAGGGGCAATGTGATACCGGCCCTGGAGAATGTTACACTCTGGCATGAAAGGGATTTAACCCATTCTTCTGTTGAGAGGATAATAATTCCAGATTCCTGTATTCTGGTGGATTATATACTGAATAAATTCATAATGGTATTAGGTGAATTGGTTGTCAATAAAGATAGAATGAAAGAGAATCTGGAACGGACCCATGGCCTTATTTTCTCAGAAAAAGTAATGCTGGCCCTTGTTGATAAAGGGTTGACCAGGGAAGAAGCTTATGAGCTGGCCCAGCGTAATGCTCTTAAGGCCTGGGAAGAAGGCAGCAGTTATAAGCAGTTAATCAAAGAAGATGAAGAAATCAGTAAACTGCTTACAGAAGAAGATATTGAAAATATTTTTGATTATAAAGTGTTTTTAAAGGAAATTGACTATATATTTGAAAAAGCAGGACTTCAAGGGAAGGAGGATAGTCAGCTCCAACAATAAGGGGCTGAGAAAATAAATGGCTAATAAGATAGTAGTTGGTACCCAGTGGGGAGATGAAGGAAAAGGGAAAATAACCAATATGCTGGCCAGAACTGCTGATGTAGTTGTACGCTTTGGGGGAGGCAATAATGCAGGGCATACTGTTATAGTAGGTGAAGATAAATTTGAGCTTCATCTGATTCCATCCGGTATATTGTATCCAGAAAAACAGAATATAATCGCAAATGGTGTCGTGGTAGATCCGGAAGCCCTCGTTCAGGAAATGAAGATGCTTGAAGAAAAGGGTGTTTCCCTTGATAACCTCTATATCAGTGAAATAGCACATGTGATAATGCCTTATCATAGAATCCTCGATAAGGCAGAGGAAAGGCGTAAAGGAGCCGGGAAAATAGGAACAACGGGAAAAGGGATCGGGCCTGCCTATATAGATAAGGTTGCCCGGAGGGGGATCAGGTTTATAGATACTCTTGACAAAGACCGCTTTTATAAAAAACTGTCAGAGACACTGGAATATCAAAACCTGGTACTGGAAAAGGTCTATGGTGAGAAACCCTTAAAGCTAACAGATATTATTAATGAATATCAGACATATATTAATATTTTGAGGGATAAGATTGTCAATACCTCCATTCTCCTGGAAGAGGCCTACAAAAATAAAAAGGACATCTTTTTTGAAGGCGCCCAGGGTACTCTGTTGGATGTTGATTATGGAACATATCCCTTTGTAACCTCTTCAAATCCTACTGCAGGAGGGGTTTGTACAGGATCTGGTTTTGGCCCCACCAGAATTGATGATGTAATAGGTGTTGCAAAGGCATATCTGACCAGGGTAGGGGAGGGTCCTTTTCCCACTGAGCTCACTGATGAAATCGGGGAATACTTGAGGGAGAAGGGACATGAATACGGTGTAACCACAGGAAGACCAAGGCGTTGCGGATGGTTCGATTTACCGATTATTAAACATGCCTGCAGGGTAAATGGTATAACCGAAATTGCCCTTACCAAACTGGATGTTTTGACAGGCATAGATGAGATTAAGGTCTGTACTGCTTATGAGTATAGAGGAGAGCTTCTGGAGGAATTCCCTCTGGAAAGCGAGACTTTATCTGAATGCAAGCCGGTTTATATCTCAATAAACGGCTGGCAGGAGGATATTATTGGAATTACAAATTACGAGGAATTACCTGTAGAAGTACAAAATTATATTGAATTGATTGAAGACAGCACAGGTGTCAGGGTTTCTATAATTGGAACCGGCCCAGAGAGAGAAGAGGCTATTATAAGATAATTGGAAGGTAGAGGAGGTATTTAAATTCTTTTTGAGTACCTCTTTTTTTTATTTGCTGAAAAACCGGGGGGATTTCAGGCCAATTTGTCCTTCTGGATTTTAATAAACATATTGAGCAGGGTGTCCAGTTCCTGACTGGTCTTTAGAACATAATCATCTATGTTTTTTTTTGATTTAACCAGATTAATTAATTCAGTACGTTTTTTTTCAATTAATTTGTCCAGTCTCCGATTATCTATATTATTATTCATAATACCCCCTACTCC
>JAAYLO010000241.1 GCA_012521855.1 Halanaerobiaceae bacterium | reverse complement strand
ATAAATGTCCTTATTGTGATGAGGATGTACTTAGAGAAAACCAGAAATCCAGTGTTGAGAGAAAGAGATCAACAACTGTATCAAATACAAATGACAATGGTGTCAAAACTTTAGCTTATTGGGATAACCAGGATGGAATAAACCCTGTAGTCGGATGGATAGTATGTATCGAAGGCCCGGAACAGGGTAATGATTATAAGATTGTAAGTGAAAAGAATTTTATAGGCCGTTCTGAAGAAATGCATATACAGATTGCGGAAGATGAAGCCATTTCGCGGCGCAATCATGCAGTTATTAGTTATAATCCCAAACAGAGGAATTTTGTCCTGATTCCCGGACAGGATACTACAGGGATAATTTATGCCAATGAAGAGCCTGTTTATGCTCCTACTGAGTTGGCTCCATATGATGTAATAGAGATGGGGAAGAGTAAGTTTATATTTATCCCCTTATGCGGCCAGCATTTTGAATGGGAGAATGAGTAATAGGGGGATTATTATGACTTTTAGTAGTATCTTAATACCTGCTGATATTATTAATGCATTAATTTCTCTGGTAATTGCCAGGCAACATATTGAAAAAAGAAGAAAGATTCCCCCATTATTGATAGGTACTGCCCAGACTATAGGAGAAAGGGAAGAACAGGAAGATTCATTTTCTTTGATAGAAAATGAGTCCGGTTTTCTTGCAGTACTGGCAGATGGTATGGGTGGCTTTTCTGCCGGGAAAAATGCCAGTGAATTTGTGGTAACAACTTTTCTTGAAGAATTCACTAAAAATTACTATATAAACCCCATTAATGATTTTCTCATCAATACCACATATATAAGCAATTATAATCTGGTAAAAATGGCAAAGGGTGAGCATATGGGGACAACACTGGTTGCAGTAATTATTAAAGATGATCTTTTATATTGGGTATCTGTAGGTGATAGCCAGATCTATCTATATAAGAACAAATATTTACACCCGATTAACCAGAGACACACCTATGCCATTACATTGCAGGAAGCCTGTAAAAGAGGAGAAATCAGCAGGGAGATGGCCAGGAATCATCCCAAAAGAGACCGTCTGATCAGTTATCTCGGGCATAAGGATTTTCATTTACTGGATTACAGCAAAACACCAATAGAGCTGAGTAAAGGAGATAAAATAATCCTGTGTAGTGATGGTATATATAACAGTTTATCAAATGCAGAATTACTGGAAATTCTCAGTTCCCACAATTTACAGGCAGAAAAAGATGCCGATTCTATTCTGGAAAGGATAATTGCTAAAAACATCAGTAATCAGGATAATGCCACTGTTCTGGTTATAGAGAAAGCACAGTGAATATGGATTTAAAGGTTGCTTTATGGTAACCCTGGTCGTTTTTATTATTAAGGAGATGGACAAAAAAATTGAAAGCATTGAAGCAAAACAGGTTTATTATAATTATATTATCACTACTCTTGCTATTAGCCCTTACAGCCTGCAAAAAAGAAGAAAATATCAGTATAGATACAGCAGAGGAAGTAAATATTGCTGAAGAAAGAAATCCAGAGGAAGCAGAGAATGATGATTCAGGGGAAGTAAAATATCT
>JAAYLO010000240.1 GCA_012521855.1 Halanaerobiaceae bacterium | reverse complement strand
TGACAATCCCGGAAGAGGCCAGTGGAAAGAAAAAACCGTCTTTAATATATCCTATTTCTACTTTATATCTATTCCCTGGCTCACACTTAAGATACCATTTTCGCGTGTCATAATTTATTTCTATATCCTGTATTATATCTTTATCTATATGGAAAAGCCTTAATACGGGGGTATTCTCATAGAACTCTCTTTCTCTTACTTCCCAGTAAGCAAAAAGGTAATATGGATCACGGTTTAAAAGGCGCACAAAGGTTTTATTAAAATTTTCCTTTATGGGATAAAAACCCTTTTCAGCTAAAGGAATATTAAGCTGTTTTTCTTCGGAAACAGCACTCTGACTGCTTTTTTTCATTAAACTATCAACTCCAATCTCTTTTCCAACCTCAAAATCAGTTTTAGTTCCCCTGAAAGGAAGCTGGTAATCCTGGTTTTTTTGACTTTTTCTTATATAGCTGTAGTATAGAAACAGTAAGCTGGTAATTGCAAGTATTATTACCAGGATGTTTATAGATATTTTCACCTTAAACCCCCTTTCTTAAGATCTTGCTGCTTTTGCTTTTGTAGAGTTTAAAATCTATATTGGGGAATATTCTATTATTATTTTCTAAATACTTAAGATTATCTTCATTTATCTCTCCCTTTAAAACCTCCTCTGTCAATTTTGTAAAATTATGCAGGTGTTGTGTTGTCCTGAAGATGGCATAATCGACCATGGTATCAGCCTTTATGATAAAAGCCCAGTCACTACTCTGTGCCAGTAATAATTCCCTGCAGCTTTGATTTAGTGCTCTATAAATCAGGTTGTTTCTATCCATTAGATGGCTGAACTTATCTGCCAGATCGATAATTGTCAGCTCTGCTTCATGCAGATGCCTGTATATCCAGTCATTACTGTCATTTAACCAGACTTCATGATATCCTTTATATCCCCAGCTTGATTCAGAGGGCATGGCAACCTGGTTCTGGGGGTGTTTTTTTAAATATTCAGAGAGAGTGATTGTTTCAATATCATCCTGGTCAAAATGGAGTTTTTCAAAGAGATATTCAAGCCACATCGGCCCCTCAAACCACCAGTGGCCAAATAACTCGGCATCATATGGAGATACAATGACGGGTTTTCTATCCATTACCTGGGATAAATATTTGATCTGCTGCTGTCTGTTAAACATAAAATTTCCTGCATGTTCTGCTGCCTTTTCCCTGGCAGCTTCAGGGTTATAGGGCTCCTTCCAGTCTGTTTTTCCCGTAATTTTGTAGTATTTGAATCCAATATGTTTTCTGACACCAGACGGGAGATAGTCTTTTACATAATCATAATCCAGATCCCAGCCGATATCACGGTAAAATTCCCGATAATTATAATCACCGGGATATCCTTCATTACTGCTCCAGACCTGTTTTGATGACTCCATATCACGCCCGAAAGCTGCAACACCATGAGGTGTGTAAATCGGTGCATAAAAACCATAACGGGGCCTTGGTTTTGCGTATAAAACCCCATGACTTGAACTTACAAAATACCTGATATTGTTTTCTGCTAAATAGGGGTCAATTGCTGGAGAAAAGCCGCATTCGGGAAGCCAGATACTGGCAGGTCTTTTACCAAAGAACTCCTGGTAAGTACTGACCCCCAGATTTATCTGGGCATTGACTGCTTCATCAGTCAGCATTAGCGGCAGGTAACCATGTGTAGCACAGCTTGTGATGAGTTCAATCTTACCCATGTCCTGGAACTCTTTATAGGCTGTTAACAGCTGGTTTTTGTATTTATCATGGTAATAATAGTAAGCCTCTTTAAATAGATAGTTATACATTCCTGCTAATTTATGAAATTCAGGGCTGTCCTTTGTCCTGAATAATTCCTTTTCACTTAATTCGATTAGTTTTTCAAGATGCTTTTGATAACGGTTTTGCAATAATGGATCACTTAACATACTGATCAGGGTTGGTGAAATACTGATTGTAAAATGAAAATCCACCCCCTTTCTCAGGAGACTGTTTATGACAATTATAATAGGAATATATGTTTCTGTTATGGCCTCATAGAGCCAGTCCTCTGCTAATTCTCCCTTTTTTTCATGCCTGATGTAAGGTAAATGGGCATGTAATATAATTGCTAAATATCCTTTTGACATTATATTTCCTCCTTTTGTTAAAGAAATGCTTCTCTTATTTAATATGCTTGTATATTCTAGAC
>JAAYLO010000239.1 GCA_012521855.1 Halanaerobiaceae bacterium | reverse complement strand
GTTCTGGATAGTAATGGCAGGCTGGTGGGAATAGTCACTGCTGATGATATAGTATATGGTTATGTAAAGGATGAAGAAAAGGAAAGAGCTATGGAGAAACGTACCATTACTCCGGAAAGTTCGGCTATTTACCTGGCAATGACCAGGAGCAGGGAGTATGAGGAATACTGGTTGGAAAAAATAAAGGGCTATTCCTATAAAGCAGCAATTACCCAGACAGGAGCCAGTGCAGAGAAGCTGCCCATAAAACTTAGAGAAAGTACAACAGTTGCTGCAATTGCCCGTGGCGTAATTTCTGAAACCCCCCGGGAAAAAATGGCTGTTTCCAATGCTGTAAAAGATGCCTATAGCCAGCTGGCACTGATTAACCCTGGCCTGGGCGGCGGTTTTAAAATAGCCGTTGTTAAAGGTGATGGCCGTATTGCTGTAGCTATTTTTGGCAGGTTTGGCCATGCCCTTGTTGATGGACCAGAACAGCTGACTGTCGGGACCAGCGTAATATAAGAAGTAGGAAGTAAGAGGTAGGATGGAAGAGTTAAGTGATAGGAAGTAAGATGCAGGATATATGAAACAGGATATAATAGAGTTATATTATGATGAGGAGTGTGTGTGATGTCAGGAATGCGCTTGCGTTTTCCGCCCAGTCCCACAGGCAGGATTCATATTGGAAATATGAGAACAGCTCTTTTTAACTGGCTCTGGGCAAGGAAAAATAAAGGTACTCTGGTTTTGAGAATTGAAGATACAGATCTGGAGAGGTCTACAAAGGAATTTGAGGATATAATTTTAAAGGAATTGGAGTGGCTGGGACTTGATGTTGATGAAGGTGTCGGTGTTGGCGGCGAGTACGGCCCATACCGCCAGTCAGAAAGAATAGAAATATACAGGGAATATGCAGATAGGTTACTGGATGAAGGAAAGGCCTATTACTGTTTCTGTTCACCTGAAGAACTTGATAAAATGAGGGAAGAAGCAGCAGGCAGAGGAGAAATGCCTCGGTATAACAGGAAATGCCGCGACCTGCCGCGGGAAAAAGCAGAAGAATTAATACGGGAAGGCAAAAATCCTGTTATCAGGTTTAAGACACCTATTGAAGATAGAGAGATAATTGTGAATGATTTGATCAGGGGAAAGGTGTCTATCAACACAGATGTTCTTGATGATTTTGTTATTTTTAAATCAGATGGAATGCCTACTTACAATTTTGCTGTGGTAATAGATGATGCTTTGATGAAAATAACCCAGGTTATCAGAGGGGAAGATCATCTGTCAAATACACCTAAACAAATATTAATATATGAGGCTTTGGGATTTGATATCCCCGAATTTGCACATTTACCTCTGATCCTTGATGAGAATAAAGCCAAGCTGAAAAAAAGAAGCGATAGTGATGCAGTATATATAGGGGAATATCGGGAAAAGGGTTATTTACCGGAAGCCTTATTCAATTTTCTTGCTCTTCTGGGCTGGTCAGCAAAAGATGACCAGGAAATCATGACAAGAGAAGAAATAATATCTCAGTTTGATATCTCAGATATAAATAAAAGTTCTGCTGTTTTTGATATAGAAAAACTTAACTGGATGAATGGCAAGTATATAAGGGAGGCTGACCTTGACAGGATTGTCAGCATATCTATCCCTTATCTTGAAAAAGCAGGATATATAAGTGGGGATTTATCAGATGAAGAGTATAAGTGGCTGAGAAGAGTTATAGAAGTTATCAGAAACAAAGTCGATTATCTCTCTCAAATACCGGAAGAGGCTGAATTGTTTTTCAGGGAATTGGAATATGAGAACAGGGATGAAGCCATTGAAGAATTCAGGGGTGAAAATGTAGAACTGGTATTTAAAAGCCTGAAAGAAAAACTGGCTGCACTGGAGGAATTCAATCCTGAAACAATAAATGAAATCTTTAAAGAAATGCGGAAAGAATTGCCGGTAAAACCCCGTACAATTTTTCATCCAACACGGGTTGCTTTAACGGGAATGAATTCCGGACCTGATTTAAACCATGTTATTTATATACTGGGTATAGAAGAAACGGAAAGAAGATTAGATGAGGCTCTGAAATTGACCCATACTTAATTTTAATATTCAAAAGACAATGATGGGAAGAGAAGATAAAACCTCTATAATAAGAGAGGACTGCCAGTGGCTGAAAGTAGTCCATAGCAGGTTTATCTTTATGCATCCTGGAGTCTAATCCCTGAACGATTTAAGCATAAGCTGTTTGTTTTACTGATCTATTAGGGGATTACGGTTAATCCGTTATCATAATGAGTGGGTTAATATAATATACTGTCTGGTAGCCAGGATATTAACCAAACAGAGTGGAACCGCGGGCCCTCCGTCTCTGCAGTTGAGATGAGGGCCTGTTTTATTAGAAGTAAGAAGTAAGTTGTCGGAAGTAAGAAATATGAGGCAGGATGTAAGAAGAAAGAGGTCGGAAGCAGGAGATACGGTTTCCTACATCAGACTTCCAGCCTCTAGTATTCAACTTCCAATAAAAAGGAGGGTGTGTGAAATGTTGAAAGTATACAATACTTTATCGCGGGAAAAAGAAGAATTTATTCCATTGGAAAAAGGCAAAGTGGGGATCTATGTCTGCGGATTGACAGTACAGAATTATTCACATCTCGGGCATATCAGGGGTGCAGTTAATTATGATGTAATCCGCAGATATTTAGAGTATAAAGGATATGAGGTAAGATATATACAGAACTTTACGGATATAAATGAAAAGATCTTTGAAAGGGCCAGGGAGGAAAGAATGACACCAGAAGAGCTGGCGGAAAAATATACACAGGCTTATCTGGAAGATATAAAGAGGCTGAACATTAAAGGGGCTACACACTATGTTAAGGCAACTGATAATATCGATGAAATAATAAAAATGATTGAAAAAATAATAGAGAATGGTTATGCTTATGAAGTAAATGGAAATGTTTATTTTGATGTTGAAAAATATACTGATTATGGTAAACTATCAGGGAGAACCCTGGAAGAAATGCAGGCTGGTGCAAGAGTCGATATTGTTGAAGAAAAGAAAAATCCACTGGATTTTGCGTTGTGGAAAAAGGCTCCAGAAGGGGCAATAGACTGGGATAGCCCCTGGGGCAGGGGATGGCCCGGCTGGCATATTGAGTGTTCTGCAATGTCTACTAAATACCTGGGTGAGAGTTTTGATATTCATGGAGGAGGCTCTGATCTGGTATTTCCACATCATGAAAATGAGATTGCCCAATCAGAAACATGTACAGGAAAACCCTTTGCAAAATACTGGCTCCATAATGGTTCGGTAAATTTTAAAGGGGAAAAAATGTCTAAATCAGTCGGGAATTTCTTTACAACAAGAGAGCTTCTGGAGAAATTTACCGGCAGGGAATTGCGCTATTATATCCTAACATTTCATTACAGGAGCCCTATTGAGTTCAGTCTGGAAGAGGTGAAAAATACCAGTGCTGGTTTGAGAAAAATAGATAATACACTCAAAAACCTTCTCAGGTTAAAAGAGAGTAAAACTAAAGAAGGGGCTCTGAAAAATGGGAAATATAAAGTTTCTATAAATGAATATAAAAAGGCATTTGAGGAGGCCATGGATGATGATTTTAATACAGCCAGGGCTATCGGGATAATCCATGAATTCCTCAGAGAAATAAACAGTGTAATAAACCATATGGATTTTCAGTTAACCGGGGAAAATATGGTCGTGGTAAATGAAGCATATGAATTTCTTAACACTGGCATGAGCATATTAGGTATTGAGAAGGAAAATCCGGTTATTGATGAGAGAAATACAGAAATTCTCAATGATTTGATTACTTTTATTTTAGATGTGAGAGAAGAGGCCAGGAAGAGGAAAAATTGGGAGATGGCAGATATGATCAGGGATGGATTGAATGAACTCGGAATAATTATAAAAGACACACCACAGGGTGTAGTATGGGAAAGAGTGAGTGAGTAATATTGTTTACAAAAAAGGAAGTGTCTCTTTTGCCGCCAGGAGTTCTTGCTTACATAGGAGATAGTGTTTTTGAACTAATGGTCAGAAGACATATAGTAGATGACGGTTTACGAAAATTACAGGATATTCATCAAAAAGCTGTTTCACTGGTTAACGCAGCTTCACAGGCTGAATTGTTAAGGGAGATAGAAGATTTCCTTACAGAGGAAGAGAGGAATATAGTCAGCCGCGGGAAAAATTCCAATACAGGGAATATACCGAAGAATACGCAGATGATTGACTATAGACTCAGCACAGGTTTTGAAGCTCTTTTTGGTTATTTGTATTTGTGTAAAAATGAGGAAAGACTCGAGGAAATCTGGCGGGAAATAATGATACGCATGAAAGAACAATGAAAGATGAATATAATGGAAAGATGAATATAATGATTATTCAAAAGAAACAATTCCTCTTTTGATGGAAAGCAGGTGGAGATATGGCCAAAATAGAAGGCCGCAATCCGGTGTATGAAGCATTAAAAGGCAATAGAAGAATAGATGAGATTTTTATCCAGGAGGGTATTACCGGCGGGAAGATAGATCAAATTATCAGTGAAGCTGAAAAACAGGGAATAAGAATAGTGAGGGCTCCCAAAAGGAAAATTGATCAGATGAGTAATACCGCTTCCCACCAGGGGGTTATAGCCCATGGAGCAGAGAAGGAATTGGTTTCCCCGATAGATATTGTGAATTATGCTGAAGAAAAGGGTGAACTTCCCTTTATAATAATTCTTGATCAGATTCAGGACCCTCACAACTTTGGAGCCATTATCAGGACAGCCTGTGCTGCCGGTGCTCACGGGGTAATATACCCGAAAAAGCGTTCTGCAGGTATTACTTCTGTTGTTCTGAAAAGTTCAGCTGGTGCAGTTGAACACATCAAATTGTCAGAAGTTGCAAATATTAATTTTACAATAGATGTATTAAAGGAGAGAGGTCTCTGGATAATAGGAGCAGATATGGAAGGGGAATTTTATTATTTTGAACAGGATCTAAAGATTCCTCTTGCTCTGGTTATTGGTAACGAAGGGGAAGGGATAAGAAGACTGGTGAAGGAAAAGTGTGATTTTCTTATAAATATACCCATGCCCGGAAAAATCAGCTCACTCAATGCCTCAACAGCTGCAGCGATTATCATCTATGAAGTATTCAGGCAGCGTTTTTACAGTTGAAATAAGGTTTATTATACATTATTTTATTTTTTTCTTATTGCTTGACTAAGTAATATTAAATAAGTATAATAGTAAATGTATAAAGTGAGAGGCATGTATGTTAGGGGGGGTCTGATTGAGGGGTAATGTGCAGGAGATTGAGTATGAAGATTACTCAAAAATGAAGGATGAAGAATTAATTGAATTAGTTCAAAATGGAGATAGAACTGCTGAGGAGACTCTTGTAAAAAGATATAAAAATTTTGTCCTGGCTAAATCCAGATCATATTTTTTAGTCGGGGCAGATCGTGAAGATATAGTTCAGGAAGGAATGATCGGGCTATTTAAAGCCATCAGGGATTATAAAGTTGAAAAACTTGCTTCATTTCGAGCTTTTGCTGAACTATGTATTACAAGACAAATTATTACAGCAATAAAGGCCGCTACCCGGCAGAAACACCAACCATTAAATTCATATGTTTCTCTTAATAGACCAATATTTGATGAAGAATCTGACCGTACATTACTTGATGTATTAAGAGGCGGCAAATTAACTAATCCTGAAGAATTGATCATTAGTAATGAAACATATAATCTGATAGAAAATCAAATCCTGGAAATGCTGAGCAAATTAGAACATGATGTATTACAGGAGTACTTAGAGGGCAAATCATATCAGGACATTGCTGAAGCACTGGACAAGCATGTCAAGTCTGTAGATAATGCCTTACAGAGGGTAAAAAGAAAGCTTGAAATTTTTCTGGAAAAACATAATATCTAAAATAAGTAGCTATCCACCTTTGGGCAGGTGGTACATAAATAAGGCTGAATAAATCAGCAAAAAAAGAACTTTTAAAAGGTAAAAATAAGGAGAGTGTATTAAATGGCAAAACAAAAATTTGAAAGAACTAAACCACATGTTAACATTGGTACAATCGGCCATGTTGACCATGGCAAGACCACATTAACAGCAGCAAT
>JAAYLO010000238.1 GCA_012521855.1 Halanaerobiaceae bacterium | reverse complement strand
TGTATCCATACTGGTCAGAAGAATTTCTCCTGCTCCCAGTTTTTCTGCTTCCTGTGCCCATTTTACTGCATCGATACCGGTGGCCTTACGGCCTCCATTGATATAAACTTCCCAGATTAAACCATCATCCCCCGTCTCCATTCTTTTCGCATCAATGGCCACAACTATACGCTTACTGCCAAATTCTCCAGCAGCCTTTGAAATGAGCTCAGGATCCCTTATGGCAGCTGAACTGATGGAAACCTTATCTGCCCCGGCTGCCAGGATTGCTTTCATATCATCTATGCTTCTGATCCCTCCTCCTACCGTCAGGGGAATAGATATCTTACTGGCGGTTTCTTCTACGATATCCAGCATTATACTCCTCTCTTCATGAGAAGCTGTAATATCCAGAAAAACCAGTTCATCAGCATTCTCGTTATCATAATAGACTGCCAGTTCGACCGGGTCACCCTCATCCCTGAAATTTACGAATTTGACCCCTTTGACCACCCGCCCGTCTTTCACATCAAGACAGGGTATTATTCTTTTTGCCTCCAACAGGACCACCTCATCTTAAGTTTTCATTCAATTTTCTCAAATCATTACTTAAATCTCCTGTATAAAGAGCTTTACCGACTATGACACTGCCTATGCCTATTTTACGTAATTCCAGCAGGTCTTCATATGAGGAAACACCGCCTGAAGCTATCAATTCAATACCTTCTATGGCATTATATTTCTTAAGCCCTTCCAGGTCAGGGCCTGTCAGGGTTCCGTCTTTACTGATATCTGTATATATAAAAATCCTGACACCCAGTTCCTTCATCTCAGCAATAAGCTCTTCAACAGTTTTCTGGCTGTCTTCAAGCCAGCCCTTTACGGCTACCTTCCCATCCCTGGCATCGACACCTACCACGATCTTTTCCGGCCCGTATTTTTCAACGGCTTCCCTTACCACTTCAGGTTTTTCCAGGGCAATTGTTCCAAGAATAACCCTGTGTATACCTGACTGTAGATAATAATCTATGGTCTCCAGTGACCGGATACCGCCTCCAAGTTGTACCGGTATATCCAGCAGTGCTGTAATCTCTTTTATTATTTCCAGATTAACGGGTTTGCCGTCTTTTGCACCATCCAGATCAACCAGATGAAGGGTTTTTGCCCCCTGTTTCTGCCAGTATTTGGCCATCTCCTGAGGCTCTCTGCTATATACTGTTTTCTGTTCATAATCACCTCTGACTAGCCTTACACAACATCCATCTTTCAAATCAATTGCAGGAATTACTTCCATCATGGACCACCCCTCAATATTATTTAAACCTTGCCCTTTTTATCCCTCTTTCAAACTGCCTTTTGTCGAAAGGGGGCTGTCACCCAGTCTTTCCTCAATGGTCAGAGCCTGATCCAGAGCACGCCCGAATGCTTTAAAAGAGGCCTCTATCAGGTGATGTGCATTACCGGATCTCAGCATCCTGATATGCAGGTTCATCCCGCAATTGTTGGTGAGTGCCCGGAAAAACTCTGCCAGTAATTCAACAGGAAAATCACCTACCATTTCACGGGAAAACTCCAGGTCATCAAGGTAATATGGTCTCCCGCCCAGATCGAGAACGACCTGAACCAGGGTCTCATCCATGGGCAAGGTAACATCTCCATATCTTTTGATACCTTTTTTTTCTCCAAGGGCCCTGGCGATGGCCTGGCCTAAAACGATCCCTACATCTTCTACAGTATGATGCTCATCTACATAGAGGTCTCCCTCTACATCTATCTCCAGATCCAGAAATCCGTGAAAGGCAAAGAGCTCCAGCATGTGGTCAAAAAAACCTATACCTGTATCAATATCTGCACTCCCTTTTCCCTTCAGATTGAGGCTTACCCTTATCTCTGTCTCTCCTGTAATTCTTTCCAGCTTCACCTCTTCAAACATGGCATTTCCTCCTTTCTCTATTCAAACCTTACTTTGATTGCCCGGGCATGGGCATCAAGTCCTTCCAGTTCAGCAAATCTGATTACATCATCCTTTATTTCAGCAAGTTCATCCCTCTGGTAATAAATTATACTGGATTTTTTGATAAAATCATCAGTATTTAGAGGTGAGGCAAAACGGGCTGTCCCGCCTGTCGGTAACACATGATTCGGCCCGGCCATATAATCACCCAGTGGTTCTGATGAATAATCACCTATAAAGATAGCACCGGCATTTTTTATCAAAGAGAGATACCTGAAGGGCTCTTTAACAATCAGCTCAAAATGTTCGGGGGCAAAGTCATTGGCCAATTCTATACCAGTCTCCAGATTATCTACCAGTATTACTGTACCATTATTCTCAATAGCCTCTCTGGCAAATTCTTTCCTGGGAAGGGCATCCAGCTGTTTATTTAGAGCAGTGATGGTCTTTTCAGCCAGAACTTCGTCTGTTGTAATCAGGGTTGAAACCGCCAGTGTATCATGTTCAGCCTGGGAGAGGAGATCAGCTGCTATAAACTCAGGATTGGCAGTTTCGTCTGCCAGAACCAGTATCTCACTGGGCCCGGCCAGCATATCAATATCTACTATGCCATATACGATTTTTTTGGCCAGTGTAACATAAATATTCCCCGGGCCGACAATCTTATCAACCGGCCTGATGGTCTCTGTTCCAAAGGCCAGTGCTGCAATGGCCTGTGCCCCTCCTGCCTTATATATTTCATCTGCTCCAGCTTCACTGGCAGCTACCAGTGTATATGGATTGATACTTCCATTTTTATCAGGGGGAGAAACAACTACTATCTCTTTTACCCCTGCTGCCCTGGCCGGTACAACGGTCATCACCACTGAAGACGGGAGTGGTGCCGTCCCTCCCGGTACATATGCTCCAACCCTCTCCAGCGGGATAAACAACTGCCCTGTCATACCCTTTTCAAAAGTAAACCAGCTATTTCTGAGCTGTTTACGGTGATAAGCAGCGACATTATCGATAGATTTCCTCAATGATGCCAGAAAATCCTTATCAATCATTTCATAAGCCCTGTCAATCTCTTCCCTGGATACTTTCAGTCCCTTGAGTTTTACACCATCATATTTTTCAGTATATTTGAAAACTGCCTGGTCACCATTTTCCCGTACATCATCAACTATCCTTTCTACTGTCCTGGTGCGCTCATCCTGAAAATCAAAACGGCTTTTTTTCTGTCTTTCTTCAATCTCCAGTTTATCAAGGGGATATTTTAAGCACTTCATTATCTTTTCACCTCTTTTATGTTATATTTTTAAACAACCTTCTCTATCTCACGGACCAGATAAACAATCTCATCATATTTTGTTTTATAACTGACATTATTGACAATCAATCTTGACGTTGATTCAACAACATCAGCCACTACCAGCAGATTATTCTTTTTTAAGGTAGTCCCTGTTGAGGTTATATCAACAATGAGGTCTGCCAGATCAACCAGTGGTGCCAGTTCTACAGAACCATTCAGATATATGGTCTCAACCTGAATCCCTGCTTTTTGAAAAAAACTCTTTGTGATATTGGGAAAAGAAGTGGCAACCCTGCTGTGTTCGGGAATATCCTTTAACTCCCTGATTCCTTTTGACTCCGGGACAGCTACTACCAGCTTGCACCAGCCTACAGTCAGATCAGCCAGTTCATAAAGCCTTTTCCCATGTTCCAGGATAACATCCTTTCCAGTAATACCGATATCGGCAGCACCATGTTCTACATAGACAGGCACATCTTTTGGTTTTGCCAGCAGAAAGGTATTTCCGGTTTTCTCATCAGTAAAGACCAGTTTGCGGGACATCTCTTCAATATCCAGTTCTCTGGAAATAAACCCGGCTTTTTTAAGAATATCAACAACTACTCCCAATAGTCTTCCCTTCGGTAAGGCGGTAATCATATCTCCCACAGGACTTCCTCCCCATCATCTTTTAGATTTATAGATCTTCTTTCATTCTTTTCAAGATCTTCTACAATCAGTTCATTCTCATTTTTAACAAAAATTATTCTTTTTACAGCCTCTTTTCCTTCTTCCTTTGCTCTTTCCAGTCCTCCAGAATTGTCTATCACTGTACTAAGGCCTCTTTCATGAAGCTTTTTTACCAGTTTCAGCAGCTCTTTTTCATAACCTTTATTGTATACAATCAGGTTATCAAATTTTTCTTCATGCAGCCTCTTTTTCTGCAGCATGAGTGCCAGCCGGACTCTCTCTATGCCTATGGCAAAACCAATTGCCGGGATCTGGCTTCCGCTATATTTTCTAAGTAAATTATCATATCTCCCCCCGCCGCAGATATTGTAACCAAGTTTTTCTGTAAAACCTTCAAAAACAACACCTGTATAGTAGTCAAAACCCCTGTTCAGACAGAGATCAAAGTTTATGTAATCTGCAAAGCTGTAATCTTCAAGTAAAAGAAAGAGTTCCTTCAGATTATTGAGAGCTTCAAGGGACCGGGGATTATCCACCATTGATTTTACCTCAGCCAGTATCTCGACTGACCCCCTCAGCAAAGGTAATTCCTTCAATATCTCCTTTCCCTCAACCTTCAGTTCATCTGTTAAGTTATTTAAACCCACCAGGTCCTTTTTATTCAGTAATCTCTTCAACTCAAATACTTCCTCTTCACCCAGGCCTAATTCATCTACAACTCCATTAAGGAAATCTGCATGACCTATATCTATCTTAAAATCCTCTAATCCTGTGCTTTTCAGTGATTCAATGGCCAGAATGATTGCTTCAGCATCTGCCAGGTAGTTTTTCTCGCCAATAAATTCAACTCCCAGCTGATATATCTCCCGGCTTTTCCCGGTCTGCAGCTGATCATACCTAAAAACAGAAGCACTATAAGACAGGCGGAGGGGCAGTTTCAGATCATTGATCCTTGTTGCCAGGGTTCTGGCGATGGGTGCAGTCATTTCCGGCCTTAAAGCAAGAATATTCCCTTCATAATCAATGAACTTGTATAACCTGTTATCGAGCTCATTACCCATCCCCACCTGTAATGCTTTATAATATTCAAGAGTAGGTGTCAGGACAGGCTGATATCCCCACATGTTAAAAACTTCAAGGATTTTTCCTTCGATGGTTTTCAATTCAGCTGCCACTTCAGGAAGATAACTCATCATTCCCGGCGGAGATTTCAATATATCTTTATTCTTTAACATATCTCATACCTTCCTTTATCATTTTACTACTTTACCTTAGTAAAGACTATAACATAATTATTTTACATTGTCAATCTTTTTTTTTGCATTTTATGTTGTAATTATAATTGACAAATGGCTCAGAGAACAATATACTATATATGTGACTGATATAAACATATTTTCTAAAATATCTAGCTGTGGCGCAGTTTGGTAGCGCGCTTGCTTCGGGAGCTAGAGGCCCCGGGTTCAAATCCCGGCAGCTAGACCATAAAAAGAAAAGGGTGAATCCACCGGGTTCACCCTTTATTTTTTTGTTTCCACTTTAAAAATAATTAGTTCTTTTTATAATAATTAACCTTAAACTATGTTATATGTTAATATGTGGATATTTTTGTGGATAACTTTACACCTTTTACTTAAACCCTGTCTCCTGTCATAGCAGTAAAAAGACAATATGCACTAAAATAGTCTACTTTAAGCCTGCTTTATCTGTATTTTTTGGTTTTATTTCCCTTTATTTTTCTTATTTTGACATAGCTGAATCATTCTGGTTATCTCTGGATTTTTTATTCTTTGATTAACTTTTTACGAAACTTATCCACAATTTAAGGAAGAATCGACCCTTATAAACTTATTTTTATTTTTTTATCACCTGATAAACCGGCAATATCAGCGGGAAAACTATAATAAAACTTCCTTCCAGTGATATTTCCTTCTTTAAACCAATATTTCCTATAGTCAACTATTCTTCATCCCGTTCTTAAGGATATCAAGGTTCCAATTCAGGTACCTGACCGTCCCGGAAAAAATCTTTTTCCCGATAAATATATCAAAAATGAAGAGGAGAATTCCAAGTGAACTTACCCCGATCCCGCTCAGGATAAGGGCTACTGCAGAAATATTACCGGTAATTATGATATCTGGAAAAATAGTGCTCAAAAATGGAGCAAATACTGTAAATATTCCTGCTGCAATTATGACTATTGCAGATACAAATAAAGCCAGTAAGACCCCTAGTATGCCCAGATATGGTCCCAGCATAAACACTAGATTGAAAAAACCCAGTGATAATACTGAGAAAATGGCCCTGAATATATTTGATGCCGTCGGATTCTTATTTACTTCTTCTATCACCGAAATGGCCCGGTATGATCTGGCAAGCCTGGCCGGATCCCCGAGTTTTTTTGTTATCTCCTCTTCACTCTGGCCTTTCTCCAGGCCAATATTGAAGTGTTCTTCAAAATCATATAAGATATCTTCCAGTTCATCAGGAGGAAGTGAACTGAGTTCCTTTCTTAATGACTCCAAAAATTCATTCCTGGTCATCATTTGCTCTCCCTTTCTCAATAATTGCATTAACACCACCCGTAAAAGCCTGCCATTCGCTAATTAGAGCCTCTTTCTCCTTAATACCCGGAGCAGTAATCCGGTAATATTTCCTTGGAGGGCCTTCCTTTGATTCCTTAAGATATGATTCAAGATAACCTTCCTTCTTAAGTCTTCTTAACAAAGGATAAATTGTACCTTCAGCTATATCAATATGCCGGGAAATTTTTTCGACCAATTCATAACCATAACAGTCCTTTATAGAAACAATAACCAGAACACATAACTCCAGTACACCTTTTTTGAATTGAATATTAATGATCATCACCTCATGCAGAATTTTCCTGGCTTATTTTTCTACATTTCCGTTTATATTCTTCAAACTCAGCGAACCTGATCCTGCTTCCAGTATCACTACATCCCCTTCTATCCCGTCCAGATTGATAGGACCTGAACCATCCTGTAGCTGGATAAAACCATAAAAATTATAAATGTCAATACCACCTGAAGTATCATTGAGTACCAGGCTGCCTTCCATATTGTTAATCATAATATCTCCTGATCCGTCGTCAATAATCCAGTCACCGCTGCAATCACTTATTTCAATCTTCCCTGAACCATCTTTAATATTCCACTCACCACTGCAATCCCTTATTTCAATCTTCCCCGAACCATCAACCAGATTAAGATCTGTATCCAGCCCGTCTATAGATATAGCTCCGGAGCCTGCAGTTATATCCACTCTTTTTATAGCAGGCAGCTTTACAAATAAATCTATTCCCTTTTTTATAGAATCCCCGAAAAAGTCACTGTGAAAATAACTGTACAGGTAAATTCTATTCTTTCTTTTTTCCAGGGATAGTTTCAGTTTCTTTTCAATTATCTCTCTGGCCCTTTTTTCTCCAGTATCGACTCTGATTACAGCTTCAACCGTTATCTGATCAGTATCATCCACCTGTTGGATCTGTAAATAACCTGATTTTGCCTCAATGATCAGCTCTTCTTCACCTTCAAGAATTACACTTAAATTTCTTGTCTCTTCATAGGCAGATACCATAAAAGAAAAAGTTAAGATAAGAAATAAGAGCACTATAAATAAAGAAACAGCCCTCATTTAGATCATCTCCTTATTAATTTCTATATTATTCTTTTTTATTTCTCTTATAGTATAACATAAGGTATTGTGCTTTGCAAGATACTGATTTAAAATAAATATCTTTTTTGTTTTTATCATATAGCATTCCACTATTATTCCTCAATTGAGCAAACTACAAGAGGACATTTCTCACAATCCAGGTTTTCTTTTTTACAGAAATTTTTCCCCAGATTTACAAGTAATGCATGATATTCATTGTATTTATCCACATCTGGCTGAATTTTGTCCATCAGCATTTTTTGTAAGTCATGATAATCCACATCAGCTTCTGCCAGACCGATCCTGGAAAAGATCCTTTTTGTATATGCATCAATTACAAATACCGGATAATATCCAGCATATAGAAGTATGGAATCTGCTGTCTCGGGGCCTATCCCGTAAACATTTAATAATTTTTCCCTTAATGCTGATAACACTTCAATAAACATGGTATCCAGATCCCCATGGTATTCCTTATCCAGAAAGTCAACAAAGGCCTTCAGTTTTTTTGCCTTCATCTTATAAAAGCCTGAAGGCTTGATGAGTTCGGCCAGTAATTCTAAATCCATATTTTTTATCAGTGCCGGGGTTAATTGGCTGCTGCCGGTCAAATTTAAACTATAGTTCTTTAGATTTAATATTGCCTTTTCTACATTTGACCAGTTGACAGATTGGGTCAGAATAGCTCCGATTATGGTTTCAAACTGACTATCTGCAGGCCACCAGTTCTGTGGACCCATGGCCTGATACAGGGTATTATATATACCCTCGAGTGATTCTTCTACATTCATTTCCTTAAAACGACTGCAGGGATACAAAGCCATGCTCAAGCTTACCACTCCTTTTCTAAAATTGATCTTGCAATCACTACACCGGAAACCGAAGCCTGCATCAATCCCCGGGTAAGACCTGCTCCGTCACCGCCGACAAAAAGACCCTCTATTTTTGTCTCCAGGTTTTTATTGACATCAATCCGTGAAGAATAGAATTTTACCTCTACTCCATAAAGCAGTGTATCTCTGGAATAGAGGCCAGGGGCAAGTTTGTCCAATGCTGCAAGCATCTCTATAATATCTGTCAGGTATCTATGCGGTAATACCAGGCTCAAATCACCGGGTGTTGCCTCCTGTAGTGTCGGTTTTACCATGCCGCGGGCTATTCTTTCTGGAGTAGAGCGCCTGCCATTAAGTAAGTCGCCCAGGCGCTGTTCTAATACCCCGCCGCCCAGCATATTGGCAAGTCTGGCTATATATTTGCCATAACTGATGGGCTCATGAAAAGGTTCGGTAAATGTCTTGCTGACCAGTAAAGCAAAATTTGTATTTTCGGTTTTTATCTCTGCATGGCTGTGGCCGTTTACGGTTATCAAGCCCTGATTGTTTTCATTAACGACCTGGCCGTACGGGGACATGCAGAAGGTCCTTACCTTATCATCAAAAGTGGGCGTGCGGTAGACTAATTTGGATTCGTAAATATTATCAGTAAGCTCTTTTGTAATAATTGCTGAACATTCTACTCTGACACCTATATCAACAGGGTTGATAGTCATATCTAAATTCAGTCTTCCGGCTTCTTTACTTAACCATTCAGCATTTTCTCTTCCGGGAGCTATTACCAGATACCTGGAGAAGATTGACTCCCCGGCAGCAGTTTTCACTCCCCTGATCTTATCATTCTCTACAATCAAATCCACTGCATTTTCCCCAAATCTTACTTCAACTCCCTGATCAATTATATAATCCTGCATGGCCTGGAGAACCTTCTGGCTATAGCCTGTCCCAAGATGCCTCAATCTGGCCGGTATGAACATTAATTGAGCCTTGACTGCTTTTTCTTTTATGGCCTTTATGCTCTCTTCATCGACCCCAAAAACCCGGTCAGGAGCACCATAATCCCGGTATATTTTATCACAATAACTTATCAGCTCAGATAATTTATCCCATCCGATATACTCATACAGATTCCCGCCTATTTCAGGTGAAAGGCTCAGTTTTCCATCACTATAAGCACCTGCACCACCCCATCCAGAAACAATTGAACAACTGGGACATTTGAGGCAGGCAGTGTTTTTTATATTCATGGGGCAGATTCTTTTCTCAAGATTATTTCCTTTTTCCAATATCAATATATCAAGCCCTGAGTTTTGATTCAATAATTCCAGAGCGGTAAATATACCAGTGGGGCCTGCTCCTACTATAATAAGATCATAATTACTTTTCATGCTACCCTCCTCAAAACAATTACTCCTGCTTCAATTTATAGATCATTTTTATATGCCTGATTCCTGCTTCCTCAAAAATATATCCACTGCTTTGAAAGCCCAGTTTTTCATAAAAACCCCTGGAGCCGACCTGTGCATGGAGTATTATCTGCTTATATCCCTTCCGGTGAGCTATATTCATCAATTCCCTGCAAAGTGCCCTGCCTATCCCCTGTCTCCTGTACTCTTTTGCCACAGCAAGCCGGCCTATCTTTCCAGTATCCTGATCAAATACAATCCTGCCGCATCCGAGTACCTGGTCACCATTTCCAGCAATTATATGAACAGCCTTGATGTCAGCACTATCTCTTTCAATCTCCTGGGGTACACCCTGTTCTTTTACAAAAACCTGTTCTCTTAATTGATAGACTTTATTTAGTTCCTCTTCAGTTTCTGCCTTCTTTATAGTCAGCTTCATCTATTTCCTCCTCAAAAAATATGCTTAATTTCCCTGGTACTTAAAAACTTAATAGAACACCCTAATTCTATTATATAATGAGTTGTTCCAGTATTCAACAATTTCTCCCATTACTTAAAAGGTGATCTGTTGGAACTTGTTTTTATCAATGAAGCCAGGTATATTTGTAATAATCCTATGACGACAATTGCCAGAAATATATTTATAAATCCGCCTATTACCAGAAAATCATATAAGCCATGAAAAAAGGCGACCAGTAAAAATCCTGACCAGATAAAACTTTTATTTTTCTCATGATGAGCCCTGGCCAGGTAAAAGCCAAAAATTCCCGTAAAAGAGGCATGAGCAAGACTCGTCAGAACAGCCCTGACCAATCCAACCTGATAACCATAGAGGACAGTGTAAAAAAGATTTTCAGAAGCAGCAAAACCGAGACCTACTGTCACACCGTAAATAATCCCATCAATGGGTTCATCAAATTCAGGATGCTCATAGTGATATTTGTAAACAATATATGACTTAAGGCCTTCTTCGATAACACCGATAATCAGTATACTGGCCAGGAAAAGTAACAGCACGGGTGTCTGCGGGGTAAGAAAGCTGGCAAATGGAGCTTCCAGAAGACCAGCAGGGATTACGAGAATAATCCCCAGAAAAAAATCTCTCAATATAAGCCTGGCTGGTTCCGGGTCATATTTGTCTTTTTTGTAATAATACCAGACCCATAAAATACCCGGTAATATCGATATAATAAATAATTTAAAAAAATATATTTCCATCACCCCTTCCTTAAGTAAAATATCCCCTTCATAATATCTCTATATGCTATAACAATTTACTAATTCCTAAATAAAACAAAAACACCCCAGAATAACTCTGATATTATCCTGAGGTATATATTCTGCCTTATATATTAATGAAAAAAGCCTGATTTTTTGCATTCTTTTACTATGGCCTATTTTTATACTCATAGGGGGTACATTTTTCGCTTTCCTTAAATCTGATGATAAAATAATCAGGGTTTTTATATCCTACTTTTTCAGCAATTTGATAGATATGCAGGTCCGTTCTTTTTAACATTTTTTTCGCATTTTCTATCCTGACCATATTAAGGTATTGTGAAAAGTTTACTCCTGTTTCTTTTTTGAATAATTGCCCTAAATAGGCTGTATTGATATAATACTTTTTGGCTATATCCTTCAGTTTTATGTCCTCTGAATAATTCTCCTGAACATAATGCTTTATTTTGTTCACAATCCTGCAGGACTGCCTTAGTTTAAAAATATATGAAGCACATTCCCCGGAAAAATCCAGCAAACTATGTTCTAACTAGGTAACATTCAAGTCTGTTAGATCTGTTCTGAAAAAGCAATAATTTCTGACAATATTATCAATATCGCCATCCATATTGCTGATTATGTTTGATAATGAAATGATAAGATTGTCTATATGGATCTTTATAATCCTGGGATGTAAATTGCTTTCACGAAAATACTTAAAAACAGTCTCAATGTACTTCTTTATTTCCTCATTATTGTTATTCTCAATGGCTTCTATCAATAGAGATATTTCTTTTATATTCTCAAATCTTTCATTAAAAATCTTTGTGTTCCCTTCATAAAAGTTCTCATAAAGGCTTTCCTTTGTTAATTCTCTGTTTATCAGCTCAAGAGTACTGATAAGTTCATTTTCATCAATGGGTTTCAATAAATAATTCCGGACATTATACTTAATAGCTTCTTTGGCATAGTTAAATTCATCATAGCCACTTAGTATGATAAAATTCATATAATGATCATGAAGTTCTTCCCGGATATATTTAATCAGTTCCAGGCCATCCATACCGGGCATCTTGATATCAGTAATTATTAAATCAGGATATTCTTTTTCCATTTTCGTTAAAGCGTCTTTGCCGTTTTTTGCCTGTGACATAATGGTAAAATTGTATTTTTCCCAATTAATGAGATAACGTAATCCTGTCCTGATATTGGGTTCATTGTCAACAATCATCACTTTATGCATTAAATTTTACCCCCATCGGAATTTTTAAGGTCACGGTTGTACCAAAACCTTCCTTACTTTCAATCTCCAGCTTGAAATTATCTTTATAATAAAGCTTTAATCTCTTGTAGATATTCTCCATTCCCACACTTTTGCCTCTTATATCATCACTCTGGATATCTCTTAATAAATTTTCCACAATCTCTTTTTTTATACCTGCTCCATTATCTTTAATTACACATTTTAATTTCTGGTCTTCCTTTGTAATCTTAATTGAAACATGTCCAGAGTTCTCACTCTTTTCCAGGCCGTGGATACAGGCATTTTCAACAAAAGGCTGAATTATCAGTTTCGGAATCATTACCTGAAGGGTTTCTGGATCAACTTCAATGGTATAATTAAACTCAGAACCAAAACGATACTTTTGTATTTTCAGAAAGTCCTTAATATTATCAATTTCATCTTCTACAGTAACCATCTCCTGATGATAACTGATGATCCTGCGGTAAGTACGGGCCAGATACTTTATTACTTCTGCTGTTTCATTTTCTCCTTTTTCCAGGGACCTCATCCGGATTGACTCAAGGGTATTAAAGAGAAAATGAGGATTAATCTGGCTCTGTAAAGCATTCAATTCAGCCTGTTTCTTTTCCAGTTTGATCTGCGACTGTTCCAATTTTGCTTCATATACATCAGTTATCAAAGTTTTTATTTTTCTGACCATCCTGTTAAAAACCCTTATTAAATCTCCTATCTCATCTTTACCCTGTTTTCCGACATATTGCTTGCTAAAATCTTCCTGGTCCAGTTTCCTTACATGCTCTGACAAAGAAATTAACCTCACATAAAAAGAGCGGTAGGTCATAATTAAAATAAGAGAGGATAAAGACAAGCTAATAAAAGCAAGCATAATTATAGCATATTTTGATACCTGTAAAGCATTTTCCAGATCTTCTACATCCATTACATTGAGTATTTTCCAGTTAAAGTACTTATTTGAAATGGCTTCAACAATATTCTCCTGGTTTTCAGCTAAAAAAGAGCTTAAATCCTGATTTTCTATAGCACTGGATGTAAATAATAATTGCCCTTCTCCATCTAATACAATAATATGACCTTTTAGGTTTTCTGAATTAATTATATTGGAAATATTTTTTGCTGAAATATCTATTTTCAGTATCTTCTGATAGTTATCAATTCCCTGGAATTGATTTAGTACCTGAATAACTGATATAGGAGTTTCCACAGTATTATCTGCTTTGTTTTTTCTTTGACCATAAATAATATGAACCCTTTCTGATGAATTAATTACTCTCTTATACCAGTCCTCATTTTTAACATCATCATCTATTTTATAGACCCTTCCTGAATGAAGAATCGTCGGGTTGTCTGTAAATATCACCATCTTATCTATCTGTTCATATGATTCTCCATTTAAATAAAGGTAGGAATCAAAGTAATCATAATAATCCTCTACATATGCCAATTTTCTCTCATAATCCTGATCTAATTTTTCATATAATTTTTGATCCATATAGATCTTATTAACCTGTGCTATCAAGAAATTTAAGTCTTTTTCAATTAAAGCTGCAATTCGTTGAGTTGTCAATTGATAATAATTCTGGTATATCTCTTTAACATTAGAGGCCATGTTCAGGTAAAATATATAATTTATAATAATAATTGGAGCAACAACACAAAATATATAAACAATATACAGCTTGTGTTTTACCTTAATATCATTTAAAAAATTGATGTTGGGGTTTTTCATAATATAACTCCTGATAAAAAGACCATAAAAAAAGAGACATTGTATAAACTAAAACTTGTCCCCTGTATTGGACAGGGGACTATTTTAATTTAATTATAACAAATGTCTCATTTTTTTTCAATATATTCATTTTACCATAATATTCAGAGTCTTACTCTTTGACTCCACCAAGGGTCAAACCATGGACGAAATACTTTTGTAAAAAAGGATAAACTACAGCAATTGGAACAGTAACAATTACTGTCATTGTAGCCCTAATTGCTCTTGGTGTCACTTCACCTGTTCCGGCAGCAGCTCTGGACATAGCCTGTTCCATGGAAGCTGACATTGCCTGTGCACTCTGTAATACCTTCTGCAATTCATATGCCAGTGTACTTAATTTTGGACTGGATGGATTATATAAAAAGACATCAAACCAGGCATTCCAGGCGGCTACTGCTGTAAAAAGTGCCACTACAGCAAGAACCGGCATACACAAAGGAATAATTATCCGTAAAAAGATCCTTATCTCTCCCGCACCATCTATCCGGGCAGATTCAATAAGACTGTCCGGAAGACCCTCGATATATGTGCGGACAATTATTACATTAAAGGCATGTAAAATCGCTGGCCAGACATAAACCCAGAAACTTCCTGTCAGGCCATAGGCCCTGTATACAAAATATGTGGGAATCAAGCCCCCGTTAATATACATGGTCACTATAACCAGAACAGATATAAATTTCCTGAATATAAACTCCTTGCGGCTCAATGTATAGGCAACTATCGCTGTAGATAAAACGCCAAATACAACGCTCAAAACAGTACGCATTAGAGATATCCAGGCGGCATGATAAATCTGCTGCCTGCCCAGCAATGATCTATAATTAAATGTAGTAAATTTACGAGGCCAGAGATAAATTCCACCTTTTATACTATCCAATCCTTCATTAAAAGACACAGCAATCGTATTTAGAAAGGGATAGAGAGTCACTATTATTAGGAAAATAAGTGATACATAAACAAATGTGTCTAACAGGATGTCTTCCAGGCTTCTTCTTTTTAATAACATATTTATCCCCCCTATACTAACCTTTCCTGGCCAAGTAACTTAGCTAAAAGATTCGCTGAAAATACCAGTACTATACTGACAACACTCTTAAATATACCTGCTGCAGCTGCAAATGAATACCTGAACATTTTAAGCCCGAAATCAAGTTCGAAAAGTTCAAAAATCCTGGCATATTCAATGACTCTGCCATTACTCATTAAATATACCTGTTCAAAACCAGCATTCAATAACTGACCTATATTCATAATCAAAACAAGAACCACAACAGACTTAATACCAGGCAAGGTTATATATTTTATTCTCTGTAATCTGCTTGCTCCATCAATAGTAGCAGCTTCATAGAGATTCGGATTAATAGAGGTCATTGCTGCCAGATAAACAATAGCACCCCAGCCCACTTCTTTCCGGACATGTGAAGCTCCTGCAATCCACCAGAACAATTTGGGTATTCCCATAAACATTATGGGTTCATCAATTATGCGTAAAGCCAACAATACTTCATTTACAATACCGCCGTCAATTGAAAGAACATTTAGCACCAGATTTGCGGCAACTACCCAGGATATAAAATATGGAAGATATGATATAGTCTGTGTAATTCTCTTAAATTTAAGATTCCTGACTTCATTTAGGATTAAGGCCAAAAGAATTGAAAAAAACATTCCAGAAAACAGCTTTATAGCACTTATTGCCACTGTATTACGCAATACCTGAAAAAAAACAGGGTCTTCAAAAAGCATTTTAAAATTATCAAATCCTACCCATTGCTTTTGAAAAATATTTTTACCAGGCCAGTAATTCTGTAAAGCCATTACCCAGCCGCCAATAGGCACATATCTAAACATAATTATATAGACGACAAATGGTAAAGACATAAAAACCCATGCGCTTTGTTTTATAAGTTTTCCAATGAAAGAATCGTCCTTCTTATATACAACTACATCTGCTAACATTTCCTCCTTCATAAGCCTTTACCTCCTTCTTAAGGATTTTAGAAAAGGGTGCTATGATTAAAAGCACCCTTTTCCCGACTTGATTAGTTAGCACCCTAAAAATTATTTATTTTTTAGGTCCCCAGTTTTCAACTCTCCAGTCTACCTGTTCCTGGATATATTCCAGACGGAGATCTAATAATCTGTCTGTACTGAATTTATATTCCTGCCAGATTTTTTCAAATTCACTAGGACTGCTCATTACCAGTCTTGGTATATATTCATTCATGAGGTCATTATGTCTTGTGCCTTCGATGTGAGCAGGTGAACCAGTTGGAACAGTGATGGTCCAGATTGGATAATATGGTACTTCATCAATTGGTTTTGGTGGATTATAGAAATCGGTAAATGATTTAATACCATAAGCATCCATAACTTCTCTTTCACTTTCTGTAGCTCCGCTGTAGATCATGCTTGGCTGATTATCAGGTACATAACTGTTACCATTTTCGTCAACACCAATTAAGCTTGGGAATAAGTTTAAGAAATATTGTCTTCCAAATACATCTCTAACCCAATTGGGATCCTGGAACAATTTCAGCTGTTCTTCAGTACGGTAATACATACCATTTTCGTCGACTTCATAGTGTTCTCCCTCAATACCCCACTGAATCAGAGTCTGATTAGCTACCAGATAATCAAAATATTTGATTGCTGTAACAGGGTCTTTACAGGAAATTGTTATACCCATACCCTGTGTCTGCTGAACATATGGTGTATCACGCATGAATTCTTCGATACCTTCATCAAATACAATTGGGAAAGGTATCATAATGCTGTCTGGATCATCTCTGTTTAATATACCCTGTGCCTGCTGGATAACCCAGTACTGGGCAAAGGTACCAAGAACACGGCCGGAAGCCAGTCTTTCAATATACTGGTCATAGTTGAGAACAAACATTTCAGGGTCAACTACGCCTTTATTGTACATTTCATTGAGTTTCTGATAATAGTATTTATCAACAAGACCGCCATGATATGGCCTGACAACAAACTTTTTACCTTCTTTAGGTGCAATAAATCCGCCCTCATTTGGATAACCCATCAGATGCTGTGGAACGTTTGTTGTACTATAGCTGTAGGAACTGTCAAAAGTGGTTAACCAACCAATAGTACTCTGACCTTTGTAAGTCGGGTTTTTCTTCATGTAATTTTCAATCAGTTCAAACATTTCATCAAATGTTTTTGGTTTAGGCCAGCCTGCATCTTTTAGTACTCTCTTGTTAATGAAAAATCCCAGTGCGGGATATCTTCTATCACTGGCTCCAAATGGAATAGCCTGCTGTGGCAGGAAATAGATGTGGCCGTCTGGAGCAGTAATAGCATCCATATGTCTTGCATAATATTTCTTAATATTTGGAGCATACTGATCGATAAGATCTTCCAATGGGATATAAGCGCCTGCATCTATCAATCTCTGTGTATAATGAGCAGCATACATAATGTCAGGATAATCACCACTGGCAACCATCAAACCGATTCTGGTCTCCAGGTCTCCTGCAAGAAACTCCCGATTCAACTTAACACCAGTTTCTTTCCTGATTATATCTCCAAGTATAGTTGAACCTGGATAATCAGGTAAAGGATCACTACTAAACATACTTATTTCTTTTAGTTGATCGGCAACAGCAAGAACACTAATTGACATAACCAGCGCAACTAAAAGAAAAAACAGCCCAAACTTTTTCAATATAAACCCTCCTTTGTTTTTTTAAATTCTATTTATAATTCTAGTTTAAATAATCATTATATACAACCTTATAAATTATAGAAATTATCTAACAAATTATATAATTCTAACAAATACCGGTTTACTTTTTTGTTTTTTTACCATTTTATTACTTATTGC
>JAAYLO010000237.1 GCA_012521855.1 Halanaerobiaceae bacterium | reverse complement strand
CTCTGGTCTCGTGAACTGTACCAGAGGGATGTTGAGGCGGTGCATAAATTGAGTAGAGTTTCAGGGGGGTACGGCCTGTATTGATAAGATTGTGCCATATACCTGCAGGGATAAATATTACATCACCATCAAAAATTCTTTCCCTGAAATTCAGCCTCTCCCTTCTGTTTCCCATCAAGACCAGTCCCCGCCCGCTTTCGATACGTATGAATTGATCATTGTCTGTATGGAGCTCCAGACCTATCTCATCACCAGGTTCTATGCTCATCAGGGTAAGCTGCAGATATTCCCCGGTCCATAAAGCCATCCGGAAATAATCATTCTGCCTTGCAGCTCTTTCAATATTTATGACAAAGGGGTCCGGGCCGTAGTCTCTCAACCTTCTTCGTTGTCCCGGGCGGCTGGGTTTAAATATATAATCATTGAACATGCTGTTCCTTCCTTTCATATCCCTTTTTCATATAATATGATATATTCCCGGGATAAGTTCTTTCAGAATCGCCCGGCAGGAAAAAGCAATAATCAAAAATAAAAGAGTAAATATTTTTTTAAAAAAATTTTCTAAAAACACTTGACATAATAGAAATAATAGACTATACTGATAATAGTAATCGTTACTAACAAGAAAAGGGGAGTGTATTTTCATGGAAGAAAGAAGACAGATGCCTTTAATAGGTGACAGGTTTCCGGAGATGAAAGTTGAGACTACTCTGGGTACATTGAATCTGCCCGGTGATTATAAGGGGAAATGGTTCCTTCTTTTCAGTCACCCGGGAGATTTTACTCCGGTCTGTACAACAGAGTTCTATTCTTTTCAGAAAAACTATGATAAATTCAGGGAACTGAACACAGAATTGATCGGATTGAGTGTTGACCAGGTCCACAGTCACCTGAAATGGACCGAATGGATTGAAGATAACATGGGAGAGAAGATTGAATTTCCCATTATTGCAGATCCTATGGGGGATGTTGCTGGTAGGCTCGGCTTAATTCATAGCGCCAATACTTCAGCAACTGTAAGGGCAGTATTCATCGTTGATCCCGAAGGGATAATCAGGGCTATATTATACTATCCATCTGAACTGGGAAGAAATGTCGACGAGTTCTTACGTATGATGAGAGGATTCAGGAAATCTGGAGAAGAAAAGGTGGCCATTCCTGCCAATTGGCCGGAAAACGAACTTATAGGTGATGGAGTAATAATACCACCGGCTGGTTCTGAAGCTGCCATAAAAGACAGAAGAGAAAGGAAAGAGCGGGGAGAGATTGAGTGCTATGACTGGTGGTTCTGCTACAAAAAAGCATAAATAATAAACCCAATATACTCTGGACGAGCTGTCCTTTTACTGGACAGCTCTTTTCTACATATAAGTATATTTGAATGGCAGGGAATATGCTACTTTCCCTTGAGCATTGCAGTCATGTTCGCTTGAACCTGCCCGGAAAACCATGAGAGATAGAGTCCTGTTGAAATACAGGATTTTTTTAAATACTGGCGAAGATATTAAGAAGAAACAAAAATATAATGACTGGAAGTATACAATTATTCAGGGAGTTGATGAAATGACTGAAAAAGAAAAGATGCTGGCAGGAGAATTATATAATTCCAATGATGAAGAACTGGCCAGGGACCGGTTAAGGGCAAAGAGGCTGTGTAAGAAATTCAATGATCTGGAACCTGATAAATAATTATCTATATTGAACCCAGTTTTTATTGTGATTACGGATATAATATCAGGCCAGGCAGGAACTTTTATGCAAACCACAACTGCATCATCCTGGATGTAAATACAGTTACTATCAGTGATAATGTCATGTTTGGCCCGGCAGTACAGGTCTATACAGCGACTCATCCCCTTGATGCAGAGACAAGAAACTCAGGTCTGGAATTGGGTTTTCTCGTTGTAATAGGAAATAATGTCTGGGTTGGCGGGGGAGCGATCATCAATCCAGGAGTAAAGATAGGTGATAATGCCGTTATTGGAGCAGGAAGTGTAGTAACAAAAGATATACCTCCTGATGCCGTTGCAGCTGGAAATCCGGCCAGGATTATAAAGACCATTGATAAATAATTCAGCCGGGCTATAAAGGCAATAATTATGAAAATTTGAAGAGCTAATGGAAAGAGGTGTGCTTATGTATACTAAAGAAGATCTGTTTGCTGATATAAAAGCCATGGGAGTTGATCCAGAAGGTACATTGCTGATTCACTCATCAATGAAAGCCATTGGAGAGGTTGAGGGAAGAGCTGATACCGTCCTTGATGCCTTCATAGAATACATGAAGGATGGATTATTAATCTTCCCGACACATTCCTGGGATGCAGATAATCTCCGTAATAATATCTATGATCCCTTGACAGAGCCGTCCTGTGTCGGTATCCTTACAAACCTTTTCATGAAAAGGGAGGGTGTCCTGCGTTCGCTTCATCCTACTCATTCAGTTGCCGTACTGGGTAAAGATGCTGAGGAGTATATAAAAGATGAAGAGAATTCAGAAACCCCTTGTCCCAGAACAGGGTGCTGGGGTCGTCTCTATGACCGGGGAGCCCAGATCTTATTCCTGGGCTGCAGCCTGAAAAGGAATACATTTATCCATGGTGTTGAAGAATGGAATAATATTAGCAATAGAATTGCGGATAAGCCGGTAAAAATAAAGGTTATAAATCCCTATGGGGAAGATTATGAGACCAATCTATACAGGCATTACAGTACACATGGTGATGTTTCACAGAATTATGATAAATTACTCCTCCCATTTTTACATAAAGGG
>JAAYLO010000236.1 GCA_012521855.1 Halanaerobiaceae bacterium | reverse complement strand
TGATATCACTTATACCTTCCAGAAAAATATTTTCTATTTCTTTTTTTATATCCAGGCTGATTTTTTCTTGAAATTGTTGTATAATAGTATTCATAAGAAGACTCCTTTCTAAATGTTTTGTTTGTCATTTAACATTTTATCAAATAAGGAGTCTTCTTTCTATTTTAATATTTCTCCAAAACTTATTTTACACTAACATCATTTAACTATTTCATTCCTGCTGTGTATTTTAAAATAATCTCAATTGTTCATACTCATCCCTGGCCTTAAACTCCCGTATATATTCAAAAACATTATCTATTCCAAGAAGTATCCTGTTCCTTTTACATATTACGGTAATTATGTTCATCAATTCTTTATTCCTGGGACTTACCACATGATAAGCATCAGCATATTTCCTGATATACCTTTCCTTTAAGCCGGGAAACAGATCATCAAGTTTCTGATAAAAGTATTCCCTGTTACCGGCTCTCAATGTCATTCCCATACCAAAACAGAGTATGGCTTTTACTTCTGCTTCAATACAATAATCAAGGATACCCTTGATGTTTTCTTCATTATCATTAATAAATGGTAATATAGGACTGAGCCAGACAACAGTTGGAATCCCATTATCCCGCATTAGCTTCAGGACATCAAACCTTTCTCTTGTCGTTGATACATCAGGTTCTATTTTTTTACAGAGACTTTCATCATATGTAGTCATGGTTATCTGGACCACACATTTCGATCTCTCATTGATCCCTTTCAGCAAATCCAGATCCCTGAGGATCAAATCAGATTTGGTCTGGATAGCCAGTCCAAAACTATATTTATATATTATCTCCAGACACTTTCTCGTATATTGCAATTCTTTTTCCAGAGGAATATATGGATCAGACATAGATCCAGTACTGATCATGCATTTTTTCCGTTTCTTGCTGAGGGATTTTTCCAGCAATTCTGGAGCATTAACCTTTACCTCAATGTCCTCAAAATCATGATTCATCTGATAGCACTTGCTTCTTGAATCACAATAAATACAGCCATGAGTACACCCGCGGTAAATATTCATTCCATTATTAGCTGACAAAATCCCCTTAACGATTACTTCATGCATTCCTTTTCCTGTCTCCTTTTTCACCTGGCTTACTATAATAATGTTATGGCATTTTTGAGTAATTTTCAACTTTTTATCAGTAAATTTTATCATCTTACTAATATGATAGTTATTTTAAAGGTATCCCTGTTTTAACAATAATGGAGAATACTGCGTATAATAATGTAAATAATTGTTGAAAGGAGCTGATATTGTGGGAATATACCAGGATGACCGCACACATGTGCATAATTATAGCGGAAGAACCTCAATAAATGATGAACATTTTCATAACTACAATGGAACAACAGGGCCGGCAATTCACTCTGGTGAAAGCCATTATCACCAGTACAGGGGATGGACAACAACAAATGACGGCCACAGACACTTTTATGAAGGCAGAACCGGGCCAGCTATAAGAACAGCCAATGGCCGCGGCCATATTCACAGGATGAGTGGACAGACCAGTGTAAACGAAAATCACCGGCATAGTTACCGGAATGAAACAGGGAGAGCCATCTCTGAGAGAAATGGAAGGAATAGAGACTGGAATGACGACCGCAGGAACAGGGATAGAGATTGGGACCGGGACGGCGATTGGAATGATGACCGTTGTAACCGGGATAGAGATTGGAATCGAGACAGGGACCGGGACGGCGATTGGAATGATGACCGTTGTAACCGGGATAGAGACCGGGA
>JAAYLO010000235.1 GCA_012521855.1 Halanaerobiaceae bacterium | reverse complement strand
TTAAACGGGTTTACAGCCTGTCCGTTTATTTGAATCTCAAAGTGCAGGTGGGGGCCGGTGGACCTGCCGGTATTACCGGAGAGACAAATAACTTCCCCCTGTTCCACCCATTGTCCGGACCGTACTAAAAGTTTGGAATTGTGGGCATATAATGTACGGACCCCTTTCTGGTGTTCAATAATAACTGTATATCCATATCCATTGGACCAGCCGCTGTAAATAACCTTCCCGGCACGGGATGCTTTTACCTTAGTACCGACATTAACAGCAAAGTCAATACCCTCATGCATCCTGCCCCATCTCTCTCCATAATAGGAAGATATACGTGCATTGACCGGGTAGATAAACCTGTTGCCCAGCCTGTCCTTATAGCCGAATTCCGGTTTTGCCCCGGGTAGTATTAGTGTTACACCCGGCTGGACTAGATCAGGATTATCTAAAGCATTTGCCTCTACTATCTTATCAATAGAAATTTTGAATTTTCTGGATATAGTCCAGAGACTCTCACCGGGATTAATCTTGTACAGTATGCCCTTAACAGGCAATATTCTAAGTTCATCTCCTATTTTTATTCTATTCATATTGGCAATATCATTGGCTCCGATCAAGGTATCAATATCAACATTGTATTTCCTGGCTATTACCCAGAGACTTTCCCCTTTCTGGACCCGGTGAACCTGTATCTGTTCCATCAATGATACTCTCCGGGCTTCTGCCGCTTCAGGCTTATCTTCAGGCTCTGCCTCTTTTATTACAGTACTGGATACTATCTCTATTTCTATCAGTTCTGCCTTCACAAGATCAGCAATATTGTCTGCCTGAATTCCCGTCACTTCCGCCTTCCCCAGATCAGCAATGCTGTCTGCCTGAATTCCCGTCACTTCCGCCTTCCCCAGATCAGTAATACTGTCTGCCTGAAAAGCAGCTTCTTCACCAGAAACAGCTATTTTGCTGATATTGGCACTGTTGAGTGTATCTATATCATTACTGATATCAGTCTGCCCAAAATCAATACCAGATGAATCTACAGTATTATTGTCGGAACTGGAGATTATATAATAAACAAAAAATAAAAACAGTAAAGCAAGTAAAAATACCCTTCCCTTTCTTCTTCCCATTCCGGCACCTCCAGTTTTTAAATTGTGCGATATTGTTCACTGAAAAGCTTATAAATATATGGTCATTTTCATTTTATATTAATGTCTGTCATTATTCAAGGAAAAAAAGCTCTTTACATTAAATACAAGCAGAGTATAAGCAAAAAAACAGCTGACAGAAATAATTGTCCGTCAGCTGTATTTTTATGTATCACCGGAATTCGTCCAGCAGATATTCCCGTTCAGCCGGTTCAACTCTTTTACCGGCCAGTATTTTACTTTCTTTCAGGTGGCCGATTTTTTCCCTGAAGGTCGCTTTCTCTTCTTTATAGATAATTCCAATAGGAATTCTCTCTCCCCATTCTGCTGCCTTTTTCAGGGCAGCTGTCCAGTCAGCCGGATTATAATCTTCCTCTAATTTATATACCCGCTCACTGTACCACTGATAAGTATTGATCCGGTTAAAAGTTACACAGGGCTGCAGTATATCTATAAGGGCATAACCTTTATGATTGATGGCCGCTTTAATCATCTCCTTTAGATGCTCCTCCTCTGTAACAGATGCTCTGGCCACAAAACTGGCCTTCATGGCAACTGCAAAAAGAACAGGATTAAATGGGTCTGATTTTACACCTCCGGGCTGGACCGCTGTTTTGAGGACATATTCTGAAGTAGGAGAGGCCTGGCCCTTGGTCAAACCGTAGATCTGATTGTTATGTACCAGATGGCTTATATCCGGGTTCCGCCTGATATTGTGTAATAAATGGTTACCGCCTTCTCCATATGTGTCACCATCACCGGACTCAACGATTACCTTCATATCTGGATTGGCTATTCTCATGCCCAGGGCTGCCGGCAGTGCCCTGCCATGTAAACCATTAAAGGCATTTACTCTAATATAGTGAGGCATCTTGGCAGCCTGCCCTATTCCTGTAAACAGGGTTACCTGTTCAGGAGATAAATCCAGCTCTGCCAGTGCCTTGACCAGTGCCCTCCTTATTGAAAAATTGCCGCATCCAGGACACCAGGCTGTCTCTCTATTCATCTCATACTGCAGAAGATCTGTCACCGTCCCATCACCTCTTTCATAAATCTATCGGCAATCCCGGCTCCGGTAAAGGGCCGGCCATCGTATTTCAAAATATTATAATCTGCCTTTATCCCTGTTTCACTTGCCATTAAACGGGAAAACTGGCCTGTGGAATTGTTCTCTACAACTACTATTACAGGTTTTTTTGCCTGTTCATATATTTGCATCAGACGGCCTGCAGAAAGAGGCCAGACATCACTGAAGGACAGCAGAGCTGTTTTGACACCTTCAGCCAGTAAAATATTCCGGGCTTCTTCCAATGGACCGTATGTAGAGCCCCAGCCAATAAGGAGATAATCCTGAACTCCTTCACCCAGGTAAACAGGTTCTTCCAGGTCTTCATTGATCAGCTTTTCAAGTTTTCTCGCCCTTTTCTCCACCATTGCTTTCCTTGTCTCCGCATCTTCGGTTATATGCCCGTATTCATCATGTTCATCACTATCGGCCAATACTATTTCCCCTGGAATCTGACCCGGATAAGCCCCTGGTGAAATACCGCTTTCAGTCAGAAGGTAAGGTTTATAGCCTGTCCTTTCATTATTAAGAAAAGCCTTTATTTCTTCATCATTTATTAGATGATAATCATTCTTCAGAGAAATAAAATCAAAGTCATCGACATTAGTTGCTGAATCTGCCAGATACTGGTCGCTCAGGATTATTACCGGAATACGATATTTATCTGCCATATTGAAAGCCCTGAAAGCCTGTCTGAAGGCATCTTCATGGTTCCTTGGAGCAATAACCATCAAAGGGAAATCACCCTGGGCAGCATTTATGGCAAAAAGCAGGTCCCCCTGCTCTGTCCTGGTAGGAAGTCCGGTAGCCGGGCCAGGTCTCTGTACATCTGCTATTACCAGAGGGATCTCAGCCATTCCCGCCAGGCCCACCGCTTCTGTCATCAGGGCAAAACCGCCTCCAGACGTACCGGTCATGGAACGGATGCCGCTATAGGAAGCCCCTATCGCCATATTGACAGCAGCTATCTCATCTTCAGCCTGCTCCACTACCAGGCCCAGTTCTTCCTGTTTTCCGGCCAGATAATTCATAATACCGGTTGCAGGAGACATGGGATAAGCTGCATAAAAGCTCAACCCTGCTGCCGTTGCACCCATGGCCAGTGCACTATTGCCGTCAATAAAAACCTGTTTTTGAGCTCTCCTGCCCTTTTCTACATTCATTACGGAATCGATACTCTTATAGCCTTCCTCCAATAATCTGATATTATCATTCTGAACATTATCTCCGGTGAAATATTCCCTGATTATCTCTTCACATTGTTCCTTTTCCAGAGAGAGATATTTCAAAACCGCACTGAGAAACACAGTATTTACTACCCTGGGGTTTATGTTTCCGGCTATTTCCCCGGCCTTCAGCCTGACCATTTTTTTCCCTTTCAGATCCTTTTCCCCATCAAAAAAGATTACCCCGCCGTCCTTGACCCTGTCTTTGTGTACTTCAACACTCTCAGCATTGAGGGCAATTAAAATATCAATCTTATCTGAAACAGCTCTTACCTTTTCTGTACTGAACCTGATAGTACTGAAATTGAGACCTCCTC
>JAAYLO010000234.1 GCA_012521855.1 Halanaerobiaceae bacterium | reverse complement strand
GGTTTATACAGATAATCTGCCGCTCAATTTTGATACACTGGACTTTGTTTCTTTCCTTAAGGGAAAACCGATCCTGACCCAGAGTAATTATTCAATAGAAAACACGCTTTTAGTAGGCAAGATATCCTGTTATTTATATGAATCCTCACCACTGCAGATAGAGAATAAAAAGGAATTTATTGAAGAAGAGATACTGGTAACAGAGGAGATAGCTCCTGAAGAAATATTCCCTGGTGGAATAACTGCAAAAAACACCTGGAAGGATGATTGCGGGGGGAAGAGGAATATAATCTGTATATCATCTACCCGCTGGGATTTCATCCGGCAGAGGCCTCATCACTTGATGGAACTTTCGAGCAGGAGGAATAATCGTGTATTGTTTTTTAATCATTCCGTGGCAGTAAATTATGAAGAGGCAGAGAAAAAGCTGGCTGATCCAGAATCCTGGGAAGAAAGGCTTTACAAGGTTTCTGAGAGCCTCTGGGTTTTCTCACCTGTCCATGTATTAGCGGAAAATTCAGGGATGAATAAAGACTCTCTTAGATATTTTAATTTCCGCCTGAAGGAAGAAGCGCTGCGTTATTTGATCTACAAATTACAATTTTATGATCCTATAATCATAAGCTATCTCGCTGAATCAATAAATTATATCAAGGAATTACCCAGAAAAATCCTGTGCTATGATTGTATAGATGAATTCTCCGCTTTTTCCTGGTCAGAGGAAGGGATAGAAGAAGATGAGGAAGACCTGATAAGGGAAGCAGATCTCGTGATAACATCTGCAGAAAGATTATATAAACGTATAAAAAAGATAAATCAGAATACTTTTTTGCTGCCAAATGCTGTGGAGCATGAACATTTTGCTGCAATTCACAGGAAAGCACAGCCCGGTAAGAAGCCGGTTATCGGATTTATAGGGGCTTTTTATGAATGGATTGATGAAGAGCTGATAGAATACCTGGCCAGGATGAGAAAGGACTGGAAATTCTATTTTATTGGACCAGTTCAACCCGGTATGAGTATAAATCTGCGTAAGTTGGAAAATGTCAGGTTTTTTGGTACCAGAAATTATAAAGAACTTCCCCGTTTTTTGCAATTAATGGATGTTTGCATTATACCCTTTAAGCAGAATCGTGTTACAGAGAGTGCCAATCCGATAAAACTGTGGGAGTATATGGCTTCTGGAAAACCCATTGTATCTACCCCGATTCCTGAGGTGAAGAAATTTGCGGATATTGTATATATCGGGGAAACAAAGGAAGAGTTTTTATATAAACTGTCAGAAGCCCTGAGGGAGGATTCAGACAAACTGGCCAGAAAACGAATTGCAGTAGCCAGGAGAAATGACTGGAATCACAGGGTAGAAAAACTCCTGAAAATAATAGAGGATCATGAGAAATAGATTGGAAGAATGGAGGGATCCATTATCAAAAAATATGCTATTTTGAAGGGAAAATACCTGTCTGAGGGAGAGGTTGTGAATAGGATAAAAGCCGCCATTGAAAAGGGTAAGCCCTTTTCAATGGTCAGGATCGGTGATGGAGAATGTTATATTCTGGGCCAGGATCAGGTCTTTCCAGTAGACTGGATCAGGGAAAACATCTACTGGTTTAATGATCCTTTTTATTGCGGTACTACTATTCCCAATCTGGAGGCAAGAGATAGATGTTTACAGGCAGTAAGAAATGCAGATTTGATAGGTGTTTTTACAGGACAGGAAGTGCCACAGGCCATTTTCAGTGCCTATAAAATACCCGCAGATAATATTTTTTACGCCTTCCTGAATGTGGGTCTTCCCATGTACAGACCGTTTGTAGAACTGATTAAAAAATATCCTCCATTACTGGTAGGGAGACCTGCAGCCGGGTTTGCAGAATTGTTATCTGAAAAACTGGGCATTGAAGTACCTTATCTGGACTGTGTCCAATCTTATCAGGATGTCGATAACTGTATTGAGATGATGGCCCGTATACCGCACAGATGGAGTCTGATTTCTGCAGGCATTAATGCCTTGATTATTTCTGATCATATGGCCAGGGAATATGGTAAGGTCGCTGTGGATTTTGGCCATGCGCCTGATATGGTACTTGATAATGAAAATTACTGGCTGGCAGAGGTCTAGGGGAAAAAAAGCCCTGTACCATTTATGGTACAGGGCTTTTTAAATCAAGGGTCCGGGTAGTAATGATCTGATCAGCCAGGTGCCCTATATCCAGTGCAGTACAGCCAGTCAGCTTAGCAGCCTTTGAGCTGATGATAACCGCTGGCATTCCTGCAGCTACCAGCAGCAAATTGAAGTGATAGTTCTTCAGCTGTTTCAAAACAGTTGGTATTGAATTTACTCCATTTACAGGACTGATTACTCCTGCGATATTACAGTAATACTGCAATACTTCTGCCAGCTTACCGGCTTTGTTACCAACCAGCAGGGCCCGAACATTTCTCTTTCCCAGTATTTTCTTGAAATATCCTGTTCGAAAGAGGTACTGGTGGATATTGGCAGATGTCAGGGTAAGACTGGCAACATTGATCCCGTTACAGGCCAGGGCTTTGCTGACCAGAGGCTGGAAATCAGGCATTAGATTTGTGGGTATACCTACAATATCCGCTTCTCTCACAGCTCCGGCCAATTCGTCTCTGGCCTGATAATCGGGTACAGAGATCCCGGCATATTCCAGGAAATCATATTGAGCAAGTTCTGCTTCAGTCTTACAATAGCCCTGGCCCAGGGCTATTCCTTCTCCATCACCCAGACGGACAAGAGAAAGGGGAAGATTGTTTTCCAGGGAAAAAACTATTCTGGAGTAGACTTCGTCAACTGTAAGGAGTTTTTTCAGCTCATTTTTTTTCTGTTCAATAGCTATTTTCATCAGTTCCGGTATGGTATAACCTGGTAAAATTACATCAGGCTGAAAGGCCTCTATAACCAGTTCTCCATAGGTATTGACCTTACCATACCATAAACCATCCCGGTAACCCCGTTCATATTCTTCTGTCATTTCTGTATCAGAACCTCCTCCGTACTATTATTTTAACTATTGATCTTTTCAAGGGCTTTTAAAAACTCATCTGCTGATTTGTATCTTTTCCAATATTCCGGGCAGAGTGCTTTATATAAAATGCTTCTCAGGTCTTCATCTATACTCAAGAGGGCAGTCATGGGATCTTTTGAGCCCACACCATTGATCAGGAATAAACAGAGCTGGGCTGCATTATACAGGTCAGTATTGTGTGTCAATTGTGCCAGTTCATTTTTACCCAGCAGGATTGACAATCCATAGTCAATAATCATGATCTTTTCCGGATACAGGTCATTTATCATTATATTCTTTGGTTTGATATCATTATGTAATATGCCGCAATTATGCAGATGTCCCAGACCGCTAAGAAGACTCATGGTAATTTTTACAGCAGATACCCTGTTTTTTATATTTCCAGCAGATTGATATCCGTCAATCCCCAGCTTACTGCCATTAAAGTAACTCATTACAATATAGGCAGTATTATTCAGAATAAAGAAATCAAATAGTTCCGGCAGGGAAGGGTGGAAGCAGTATCTCTTCATAATAGAGCTTTCATGTTCAGCCATACTCAAATTGGATAGAACTTTTACTGCATATTCATTTCCCTTAATGTCCCTGGCCAGATAGACATAAGAATATAGTCCGGTACCGATAGGGGGTATTGATATAAAATAATCTTTTACTTTCATGTTCTTCCTTCTATTTTCATAATTTTGGGTTCAGAATATAATATGTTTCTGCATATGGTTAGGTGTCTGTATTATCCGGAAAAAGCCCCTTTAACAGTGAAAAAAGCTATTTCATATACTGTGTATAGGTGTAGTGTTCTATTACTGTTTTGCCAGAGGAGGTGTATAGTAATGGAAATCAGTCTGATTATATCTACCTTTAACCGTAAACATCTATTGATTCCGCTTTTATATATCCTTGAAAAACAGACCCTGAAAAACTTTGAGGTAATTGTTGCTGATGATGGCAGTACAGATGGTACGGTTGAGGAGGTTCAGAAAATAGCAGATAATCTTTCATATGATTTACAGATAGTCACCCAGGAAAATATGGGATTCAGGGTGGCAAGTTCCAGGAACAATGGAGCCAGAGCAGCCAGGTCAAGACAACTTGTTTTTATGGATGATGATTGCAGGCCTGATGAAATATTTCTGGAGAGTTATCACTCTGCTTTTTCAGAAAAGCACTTACTGAGGGGTGATATTATCTTTGTACCATCTTTTGAAAAACAGGAGCATGTCTTGTTTATATACCCCGCCAATCCGGAAACAGGTTTGTGGGGAGCCAATTTCTCCCTTGCCGCGGACCTGTTCTGGAAAGTAGGGGCCTATGAGGAAAGTTTTATAAACCGTTCAGGAGAAGATAGTGATTTACAACTCCGCCTCTGGCGCAGCGGGATAGATACCATTGCTGTGAAGGGAGCCCATGTCTATCATCTGGGAAGACCTACGGCTGGCAGAAACTGGTTTTGAAAAGGTGATCATCATGAAAGATATTATTATTATCTGTGCTGGTGGTTTTGGCAGGGAGACAGCGGAATTGATTGCTGATATTAATGATGTAAATCCAGAATGGAATCTTCTTGGATTTGTTGATGACAATAAAGAGATACAGGGAAAGGAGATAAATGGGTATCAGGTTCTGGGGGGTATTGATTACCTGAATGATTATAGAGGCTCTATATACACAATATGTGCAGTAGCTGACTGTAAGATTAAGCAAAAGATAATCTCCCGGCTGACAAATCCGGGGATAAGATTTGCCAGCCTGATACATCTAACTGCAGTGATTTCCAGAAGCCTGGAAATGGGTGAGGGTATAATAATCCAGGCCAATACGGTTATTACCAGTAATGTAAAAATAGCTGACCATGTGGCTATCAGCCCACAATGCGGCCTTGGACATGATTGTTTTATAGATAAATATAGTACACTATTCTGGAATGTAAATATTGGCGGTTTTGTATGTATAGGAGAGGGTGTCTTATTGGGCACAAAAACATTTGTTATACAGGAAAGGAGTATAGGCTCCTGGAGTATTATTGGTTCACATAGTAATGTTATCCGGGATATTCCTCAAAATTGCACGGCTGTCGGCAACCCTGCGAAAGTAATTAAATATCATTCTTAACAAAAGAAGGCCTCCTGTCATATATATAAATGTATATAAAGGAATATGTAATTATGTTATATAATGTTTTCAATATATTATTGCCGTACTCAATAGCTTAAAGCCTGTTACTGGCGGGAGGTTGAGAAATGTTTGAGGATAGTACTATTTTGATTACAGGCGGAACGGGATCTTTTGGAAATACAACCCTGAGGGGTTTAATTGATAAAGCAAAAGAAATAAGGATATTCAGCAGGGATGAAAAAAAACAGAATGATATGAGATTAAGGTACAGGAATGAAAAGATGAAATTTATAATCGGTGATATCAGGGATTACCAGAGTGTTTTTTCTGCCTGCAAAGGGGTTGATTATGTATTTCACGCTGCAGCCCTGAAACAGGTACCGGTCTGTGAATTTTACCCCATTGAGGCGGTAAAAACCAATATCCTGGGAGCTGAAAACCTTTTGAATGCAGGTATTGAAAATGGTATAAAAAAAATGGTTTTTTTGAGTACTGATAAGGCTGTTTATCCGATAAATGCCATGGGTATGTCAAAGGCCATGATGGAGAAACTGGTTGTTGCCAGAGTCAGGACCATGAAGGAGGGGACGATAGTTTGTTGTACCAGATATGGAAATGTTATGGCCTCAAGGGGTTCGGTTATTCCCCTTTTCGTCGAACAGATCAAAAGAGGAGAACCGCTGACTATAACCGATCCGGAGATGACCAGGTTCTTAATGTCTCTTGATGATGCCCTGGATCTGGTTAAATATGCCTTCGAAAATGCCTGTTCCGGGGAAATCTTTATTCATAAGGCCCCTGCAGCGACGGTATTGGATCTGGCTACAGCACTGCTGGAACTCTTTGAAGCAGGTAATGAGATCAAGATTATTGGTGTCAGACATGGGGAAAAGAAACACGAAACACTGGTAACGAGTGAAGAGATGGCCAGGGCTGAAGAGAGTGAGAAATATTTCAGGATCAAGCCAGATTACCGTGATTTGAATTACGGGAAAGATAAGGATGGTCTGGAAAAAGAGGGTAGTTATGAGCCATATACGTCTTTTAACACAAAGCGTTTAAATATTGATGAGATAAAAGAGATATTACTGAGACTTGATTATATCAAACAACAGCTCTCTTGATTGATAAAAAATTAACAATTACGGGAAGTGATTATATGAAAGTAAATCTTTCAGGTCCTGATATAGGGAGTGAAGAGATAGTACTGGTCAACAGAGTGCTCAATTCAGGTATTCTGAGCATTGGGCCTGTTGTTGAAGAATTTGAAGACAGATTTAAAGATTATTTTGGGGTAAAACACGCTATTGCCGTAAACAGCGGTACGAGCGGCCTGCACCTTCTGGTCAAGGCCCTGGGAATAGGCGAGGATGATGAAGTGATTACTTCACCTTTCAGCTTTGTAGCCTCAGTAAATTGTTTTTTGTTTGAAAGGGCTGTACCAGTCTTTGTAGACATTGATGAAAAGACCCTGAATATGGATATAAACGGGATTGAGGAAAAGATAACAGAAAAGACCAGAGCAATAGTTGCAGTGGATATTTTCGGTCAGCCCATGGATATGGAAAGGATAAGGGCTATAGCAGAGAAGCATAATCTGAAAGTTATAGAAGATTCCTGTGAAGCCATCGGTTCGGAATATAATGGGATAAAAGCAGGTACACTGGCTGATGGTGCTGTCTTTGCCTTTTATCCCAATAAACAGATGACTACCGGTGAAGGAGGTATGATAATTACAGATGATGACAGGACTGCTGAATTATGCAGAAGCATGAGGAGCCAGGGGAGAGCGGTGACCGGGCTCTGGCTCTATCATGAAAGGCCCGGCTATAATTACAGGATGAGTGAGGTGAATGCAGCCATCGGGTTGGCCCAGATAAAAAGACTAGATGAGATTATCAGAAGGAGGCAGGAGATTGCTGAATTATACCACCAGAAACTGTCCGGTATAGAAGGAATTACTCTGCCCTATATCGATAGGAATGTCAGCAGGATGAGCTGGTTTGTTTATGTAATCCGCCTGGCTGACTATATTAACCGGGATCAGGTAATGACTTTTTTAATTGAAAGGGGAGTTGGCTGCAAACCTTATTTTC